>NZ_JBNCKT010000099.1:0-20370 GCF_049841675.1 Micromonospora sp. DT4 | reverse complement strand
TGGGCGATGGCCCGACAGTCACCGGTGCACTCGAACCCCGATCGGCCCGAGTGAGACAAGGGTGCACCAATGAGCGACGGTCCCCCCGTCCGCGAGCACCGCGCCCCGGGTAGCGGCGGCGGACACCGACCCCCGTGCGGAGTCCGCCGCCGCGCCCACCCAGGAAGGGCGAGGGCGGCCGCGCCGAACAAGACCGGCCGCCTCAGTCCCTGAGGCGAGAGGGCACCGCGATGTGGCTACCGTTCCGCCGGCGCCGCCGGCCCGCGCACGACCAGACCACGCAGCTCCCTGGCACGCACCCCGCCCCGCCGACATGGGACGGACCGACGCTCATGACGTCCGTTGCCCCGCTACTGACCCCTGGCCAGCAGACCCGCACCTGCGGAGACATGCGATGATGGCCGAGCCGACCACCATCCGGGAAGCGTGGGCGGCCACGCTTACCCGAGGGCGGCGGGCAGCCGCCGCCCTCGATCGGCGGCTCGACGGGCAGCACACCCCGCGCCGGCCGCAGTGGGACTGCCACACCTGCGGGCAGGCGTGGCCGTGCGCTCCGGCGCGGGTACGACTGGCCGAGGCGTACGGCAGAGACCGGATCGGCCTCTCCATGTACTGCGGGTCGCTGCACCCGGTGGCCTCCGAAGAGCTGCCCACCGCCGCCCCGGGTGAGCTGTGGGAGAGGTTCGTCGGGTGGACGCGATGACCATCACGGCTAGAAGCAGGGGACCGCCGCACCGCGCGGCTACACTGACCCGGCCCGTGAGCTGCCCAGATCCGCCACCAGATCGGAGAGCACCGTGCAGGTATCCCAGGCCCTGGACGTAATGGAGGCCCTACTGCGGGCCTCCGACCACCCGGACATCGCCGCGATCGCGCGGTACGGCCGGGACCCAGAGGTCGGCGGGCAATCACCTCCCGGAGTCTCGGTACTGCACCGGTCATCGGACACACGGGCCCTCCTGACCGCCTTCCCCGCACCGCGTGACGCCACGCCGGTGCCGCTGCCCACCGAGCCGATAACGATGCGGTGGCGGGCAGCCCGAATCCTCGTCTTCGCGCACCAGCTCCTCGACGCCGCCCGCCCCGCAGACTTCGCCTCGTGGGACCTCTGCCACCAGGTGGGAGCGCACGGGCCGATCGCCGCAGCGCTCCGGATCACCGCCCGCGACGGCTCAGTGATCTACCTGCGCGGCCTGGCGGCGTCAGGCCAGATGCGCGAGCCCGAGACCGACCCGTACCCGGACTACCAAATCCCCCTTGAAGGAGTCCGATCATGGCACCTCAGTCCCAGTGCTCCGTCTGCGGCGCTCGTGTAGGCCCCCGGCCTGGCCAGCCCTGTCCTCCCCATCAGGCGGAGGGTAGTCGCGCTCGCTGCCCCGGTAGCGGCCAGCCCACGATGTAACTCAGATGCGCCCTCACGGCCTCGCTGGCCGTGGGGGCGCATCGCATTAGGGTGCCCTGTTGACACGTTCAGTAGGGCACCCTAGTATTCGGCCATGACCAACGCAGCGGACCCGCTCGCCGCGCTCGGAGGCCGACTCGCCCGAGCCCGCCACCTGAGCCCAGTGGATCGGTACCGGGAACTGCGTGGCCTGGCCGTCGAGATCAAGAGCGCGATCGCGGCTGAGCAGGACGCCGCGATCGCTGAGGCTGCCGCCGCGACCACCTACGAGCAGGTTGCGGAAGAGGCCGAGATTTCCAGCAGCGAGGTCAACCGGCGTATCAGCGCGCACCGACGTCGGTCCGGCGCATCGCTGAGGCGTAGCCGCCGACCGCGCGCCGATACCTGACCTACCAGCACCACCCCACAAGTAAATCGGGCCCGGACGCGGTGATCTCACCCACCGGCCGGACCCTTGATCAGGAAGTGAGTCCTGACCCGTGAGCACTCTACCGTTCGCGGTGCCGCCCGGCTGTGTGCAGCCGGCCACCGATCGCGTCGAGGTCTACAGCGGCACGTACGCGTCTCTCGACGCGGCCGCCTACACCTGCCCGCAGCACACCGACGACGTCGCCCTGGCGGTCATCGCCGGCGGACTCACCCCGTACCAGGTCCACGTGGGCCCGGGCGTTAGCCGTTCGTGCGGGTACGTCTACGTCTACCCGACCGGCACGTTCGGCGGTGTCGCCCGATGAGCCAGGCAGTTAAGGCCGCCCTGTTGGCCACCAAGGATCTGCGCGGCACCGACCGCCTGGTCGTGCTCGCCATCGCCGCTCACACCAACGCGGCCGGCGACGCATGGCCGGCCGTGGCCACGATCGCCGATTACGTCGGTGTCTCCGAGCGGACGGTCCAGCGGTCGCTGGCGCGTCTCGTCCAGGCGTGCCGGCTCGCTGTCCGGCAGGTCGCCGGGATCGCTACCCGGGTCTACCGGCTCGTCGTCGACGGGGTGACGTCTGCGATCAAGGGGGTGTCATCTGGGGCACCGGGGGTGTCAGATCAGCCGCCAGGGGGTGACAGCCAGAGCGGGACCGTGTCACCCGATGTTGAAGAGGGTTTGAAGAAGAAGCGCGCTGGCGCGCGGGACTGGCGTCGCTTCATCCCCCAGAACAAGAACACCAAGAACCCCGAGCGTCGGGGAGCTGCGCTCCCGCCGCCGCCTGGTGGCGACCGCTGCCAGATGCCGGGGCACGTGGGTCAGGTCGTCGGCCGGTGCATCCCGTGCCGCAGCGAGTCTCTCGGGGGTGCCTGATGCGGTTGCTACGTCGCCAGCCCACCGCCGACGAGATCGCCGCGGCCGCTCGCGCCGAGGATGAGCGCCGCCGGCTGCTGGCGCAGTTTGACCAGGACCAGGCCGAGGCCGCCCGCGCCGAGCAGCGCCGCGCCGAACGCGAGCAGGCGCGGGCCGAGAAGCGGCGCCGCAAGGCCGTAGCGAAGGCGCGCGCCCGCCGCCGGGCACGGGCCCGCGCGGTGCTCGCCACGGCCCGGACCGTCGGCCCGCTGATGATCGTCAACGCGGCCACGGTCGGCGGGCAGCTGGCCTACGCCTACGGCGAGACCCCGGCCGAGTGGAGTACGCCCGCCCGGGTCGCCGTCGCCGTCGGGGTCGCCCTGGCCGCCGAGTCGGTGGCGCTCTACGTGGGTTGGCACGCCCACGACGCGCTGCTGGCCGGCGCTCGCACGACCGCCGCACGGCTGCGCCGCGCCTCGTACGGCATCGCCGCACTCATGGCCGTGGTCAACTACTCGCACTTCGCGAAGGGGCTGCTCCACCCGACGTCCCTCGCGGTGATCCTCGGGGTGCTGTCCAGCCTGTCCCCGTGGCTGTGGGGCCTGCACACCCGCCGGCAGCAGCACGTGCAGCTGCTACGCGCCGACCTCGTCGACGAGACCGGCGCCGCGTTCGACCCGGCAAGGAGGCGGGCGTTCCCGCTCCGCTCGTGGCTCGCCCGTCGGTGGAGCATCGACCACTACGTCCGCGACCCGCACGCCGCGTGGGAGGGGTACCGGGCGTACCGGGCCGCGCAGCAGCCGGGCCGGGTCCGCGCCGCCTGGGCCGCGCTGCGCGGCCGGGCCGGTGAGCCGGCTCAGCCCGCACCTGAGCCGGTCAGCCTCGATGACCCGGACATCCGGCGCTGCGCCGAGGTGCGCCAGCAGATGGCCGACGCCCGGGACCGGCTCACCACCGGAGCCGCACGGATCGCTCTGGCCGATCGTCACCTGAGCCGCTGGGCCGACGTGTCGCCGGGCGGACTGTGGGACCTGGTCGACGCGACCGATGAGCCGGCTCACGTCCGCCGGCCCGCTCCGGCTCCGGCGCTGCCCGCACCGGTTGAGCCGGTGGCCCGCCCGGCTCAACCCGACCCGGAGCCCGAGCCCGAGCCCGGGCACACCACCGAATCCCTCGCCGAGACCGTCGGCGTCGATCCGAAGACCGTTGCGCGCTGGCTGACCGAGGGCCGCATCCCGCATCCTCGGCACCGCCTGGCCGCAGCGGAAGCCCTCCACAAGGACGTGTCGGACATCTGGCCGGACACTTCGAGACGTCGTGACCCCATCTGGTTTCGTCCGTGGCAGGAAATCGAGCGCGAGGCGGTGTCGCTGCGCTGGTTCGAGTCGACGGTCCTGCCGGGTCTGCTCCAGACCGAGGCGTACGCCCGCGCGGTCCTCGGCGGCGCGGGCCTGATCCCCCGGACTGAGATCGAGCGGCACCTCAGCGTGCGGCTCAACCGGCAGGGCGTGCTCAAGCGGGACGACCCGCCGCAGTTCACGGCCGTCATCGACGAGGCGATCCTCCACCGGCCAGTGGGCGGCCGGGCGACCATGCGCGAACAACTGCTGGCCGTGGTCACCGCCTGCGCGGAGCCGCACATCCGGGTGCACGTGGTGCCGAACTCGGTCGGCGCGTACGCCGGCCTGAACGGCCCGTTCGTGATCGCGCACAGCCACGACCATCGGGTCGCCGACTACCTCGACAACCAACTCCAGGGACAAGTCGTTAGCGACCCGGACGACATCGCGACCATAATGGCGGCGTGGGAGAACGTGCGCGGCGAGGCGCTGTCCCACCGGCAGTCGGTCGATCTCATCACGGAAGTGGCGGAGTCATGGAGCTGAACGGCGCGCGGTGGCGCAAAAGCACCCGCAGCAGCGGCAACGGCGGCGCATGTGTCGAGGTCGCCGACAATCTGCCCGGCGTGGTCGGCGTACGGGATTCCAAGGACCCGACCGGCCCGGCGCTCGCCTTCGCGCCGTCGGCCTGGCGGGCGTTCCTGGCCCAGCTCGCCCGACACGCCTGACCGGGCTTCGCACATACGAAGTCTTGGACAGTTTCCGTTCGCAGCGGACGGAAACTGTCCAAGATCTCGTATTTCCGGCACACGTCTCTGTAGTGCCGTGCGGCGCGGTGGCGGGGGGACGTGGGCATCGCCATGCCAGCCACCCCGTCCAGGCCGTCACCCCGGGCGCGGACCCGGAAGACACCGGGCGCGGGCACGGAAGACACCGGGCGAGGGCACGGAAGGCACCGGGCGAGGGCACGGGACACCGTCGTACACATGTTCTATCCACAGGTTGTGGACGGCGGAGGGTCTGATGGGTTACCAGCTCAGCGCGGTCGTCGCGGATGTTGATCTGCTCCGCGAGCAGACCGCCGAGCTGGACCACGCGGTCCTCGGCGAGCTGCGCCAGGACTTCGCGCTGCTCCCGGTCACCCCGCAGTTGGTGGTGGAACTGACCGGGTCACTGCCGGACTTCGCCGCGGGCGATCCCAGCGCCAAGCAACCGTTCGGGCTGGTGTTGTCGCCGCCGCTGGCCGAACTGTTGGCCGGCTGGTCGCGGTCGGGGCCCGTGGCGTACCTGGAGGCGGAGTTCGGCGGAGGCGTCGGCCACCAGGCGGCGGCGGTGTGGCTGGGCGGCGCGCTGTCCTGGGGTCCGCGCTTCGACGACGTCCTCGACGCGCCGCGCAAGAAGTGGCCGATCAACGAGGCGCTGCTTCGGCTCGGCGTCGAGCGGGGCTCGTGGATCGACCCGTTCGCCGAGGTCGGGTTGCATCTGGAGCGCAACACCGAAGGCTGGCTGGCGCACGGGCGGCGTCGACTCAGCGCCGACTACTGGGACGAGCTGGTCGAACAGTGGGAAAGCCAGTAATCCGTCGCCGGGCAGCAACCTGAACGGCCTGCGCAACATCGAGTTCGGCGACACCGAGGCCGAGCTGACCCGCCGGGGCGTCCTGCGTACCGACCTGGACGCCTGCGGACCGGTGCTCGCCGGCCACGACACGGTCAGCCCCGTCTTCGTCGAGGACAAACTGGTGCTCCTGTGGGTCGGCGAGCCGATGCGGACACCGGAGGGGATAACGGCCGGCTCACCCGTCGAGGACGTCCGGGCCGGCCCACTACCCCGTCGGTGACCCGGCTGCCCGCTCCACAGGGGACGCACCGGCTCGACGGGCCACTCGCCCGCAGCGGCGACCGCGCGTACCTGTTCCTGCACGACGGGCGCACGGTCCGAAAAACCATCGCCGGGTACGCCGACTGGGGCGCGCCGCCTCTTCGACGAGGGCGGCTCGACGTCGGCGGTCAGCGGCATCCCGGCGTTCGGCGTCTACGCCGCGTCCAAGGCCGCCATCCGCTCGTTCGGCCGCACCTGGGCCGCCGAGCTGATGGACCGGAAGATCCGGGTCAACACCCTCATTCCCGGCTCCACCGAGACTCCCGGGCTCGCGGGCCTGGCACCCAGTGCCACGGAGTCACCCGCCCTGCTCGAGACCATCGCGTCCGCCGTGCCCATGTGCCGGCTGGCCCACCCGGACGAGATCGCAAACGCGGCGCTCTTCCTCGCGTCCGACCAGCGCAGCTTCATGACCGGCAGCGAGCTGTTCGTCGACGGCGGCGAACAGCAGCTCGGAAACGACGAACGCCCGGTGCGATCCCTGCGGATCGACCGGGCGTTCTCGTTTGCTACGAGCGGTGGCGGCGGGATTTGAACCCGCGGAGGGCGTAAACCCTCACACGCTTTCGAGGCGTGCTCCTTAGGCCACTCGGACACGCCACCGCCGACGAGGGTACAGGACCGCCGGTTCGGACGCCGAACCGGTATCGCCCGAGCCGGCCTGGCAGGATCGTTGCCATGAGTACGCACATCGGCGCGAAGCCGGGCGAGATCGCCGAGCGGGTCCTGATGCCGGGCGACCCCCTGCGGGCCAAGTGGATCGCGGAGACCTACCTCGAGGGCGCGACCTGCTACTCGACGGTCCGGGGCATGCTGGGCTTCACCGGCCGCTGGAACGGCGTCGAGGTCTCCGTCCAGGGCTCCGGCATGGGGATGCCGTCGGCCTCCATCTACGCGCACGAGCTGATCAACGAGTACGGCGTGAAGACGCTGATCCGTGTCGGTTCCTGCGGCGCTCTCAGCACCGACCTGCAACTGCGCGACGTGGTGGCGGCAATCGGGTCGTCCACCGACTCGAACATGAACCGGATGCGCTTCGACGGTCTGATCGACTACGCCCCGGTGGCCGACTTCGGCCTGCTGCGTACGTCGGTCGAGGTGGCCGAGCGGCGCGGCATCACGATGCACGTCGGACCGATCCTGGCGGCGGACGCCTTCTACACCGACCGGCCGGATCTCTACGACACGCTCGCCGACTACGGCGTGCTGGCGGTGGAGATGGAGTCGGCGGCCCTCTACACGATCGCGGCCCGGTTCAAGGCCCGCGCGCTGACCGTGCTGACCGTCAGCGACCACATCAAGACCGGCGAGAAGACCACCTCCGAGGAGCGGGAGCAGACCTTCAGCCAGATGGTCGAGATCGCCCTCGACACGATCGTCGCCTGACCTTCGGGGGCGGCGCACACCGCGGAGAGCGTGATGACTCACAGGCATCTTGATGCCTCACAGTCATCACGCTCTTTCGCTCCCGCCGGGCCACACCATGCCGCGCCACGCCATGCCGCGCCACGCCATGCCGCGCCACGCCACGCCGCGCCACGCCATGCCACGCCACGCCGCGCCACGCCGCGCCACGCCGCGCCACGCCACGCCACGCCACGCCACGCCGCGCCACGCCACGCCGCGTTCCGCCTGCTGCCGTGCGAGCGGATGGCCGGTACGCGGGGCTTCGGTCTGGGCTGGCGATCGTCCGCGCGGTGGCCCGGGCCCACGGCGGTACCGCCGAGGCGCATCCCCGACCGGGCGGTGGCCTGGTGGTCACGGTCACCCTTCCTCCGGCCTGACCGGCGGGTGGCTCAACGGAAGAAGGCGCGCAGGACGGCGGCCGTCTCGGCTTCCAGCACCCCGCCGTACACCTCGGGGCGGTGGTTGAGCCTGCGGTCGCGCAGCACGTCCCAGAGGGAGCCGGCCGCGCCGGTCTTGGGTTCCCACGCCCCGAAGACGACCGTGGAGACCCGAGCCAGCACCAGCGCGCCCGCGCACATGGTGCACGGCTCCAGCGTGACCACGAGCGTGCAGCCGTCCAACCGCCACTCGCCGGTCCGCTCGGCGCCCCGACGCAGGGCCAGCACCTCCGCGTGGGCGGTGGGGTCGCCGGTCAGTTCCCGCTCGTTGCGCCCGATCGCCAACTCGGTGCCGTCGGGGCCGTAGAGGACCGCGCCGACCGGGATGTCGTCGAGTCCGCCGCCGGGGGTGGCCGGGTCGGTGACGGCGATCTCCAGGGCGCGGCGCATCCACAGTTCGTGCCGCTGCCGTCGCCCGGTCGCACCAGGGTCGGCCAGGCCCTCGTGTGCGCCCGGTCCGGCACGCCGCACCGCTCCGGGCGTCGGCTGTCCCGGCCGGATCGTCTCTAGCGCGGGGTCGGTGGCGTCGGCCGGCTCAGACCTCACGCAACTCCTCGACCTCGTCGGCGCAGCCGAGCACCTCGCAGATCTCGGCGGTGACGTCCGCCGGCAGCATTCCCTCGTGGCCGCAGAGCGTCAGCAGCTTCTGCGCGGAGATGCCCAGGTTGGCGAGCAGGTCGGCGTCGCCCACCGGGTCGGCCTCCGGGTCGACGGCGGGCTGCTCGTTCTCCTCGTCGCCGCTCGTGGCAGGGCGCGGCTCGTCGTCGCCGTCGAGCCCGGTCACGGACGTCTTCAGATCACCGACCAGCAGTTGACCCAGCTGGGACTCCTCGGCGTACGCCGAGTCCGACCCGAAGACCCGCAGATCCTCGCCCTCGTCGAGACGCAGGATCACCAGGTACGCGTCGTCGGCCTCGACGAAGAGCAGCGACACGTCGGCTTCCTGGTCTACGTCGCGCAGCCGGTCGGCGACCTCGTCGATGTCGGTGGCGCCCCGTAGGTTGACCTCGGCGGCAGTCCAGCCACTGTCGTCACGCACCACGGCCGCAGCGAAGTACGACACGGTTCCCCCAAAAGCCCTCGGCACAGCGCCGACTCGTCAAGGGTGCACGTTAGCCGGTCGGGTCGGCAGGCGACCGGTCAACGCCCCGAGACGCCGGCCAAACCTGACAAAGTCGGATCAGCCGGCTACCCGACGGCGGGTGGCGATGAGTTGGCGTAGACGCTCGCTGCGCTGTCGCTGCGGCCGGCTGCGCTGGCGTATCGCCCGCGCGCCCGCCAGCTCGGCGAGCAACTGCAGGCGGCGGCGGTTGCGATCCGGGTCCTGCCGCGGAGTGGTCCAGGCCATAGTGCCGAGCGTGCCGAGTCTCGGCGGCCACGTCAAGATGGCGTTCGCTACGCAGCCAACCGGGCACTCCGCGCAGTCGTCCGCGCCCTTGTCGGGGCCGATCCGGACCCGCTCACCACAGCGGCCAGTCGCCGCTCGTCGCCCAGCGCACCGCCACCACGGCGGCGGCAATGCTCCAGCCACCGGCGGTGACGATGGCGACTCCGGTGGCCACTCCGCGATCGCCGTGGTGGACCAGCACCAGGGCGGTCAGCCAGGCCAGCAGACCGGCCACGGCCGTCCACCACGCGTAGCTGACCACGTCGGTGCCGAGGAGCCCGAACAGCAGGAGCCAGGCAGCCGCCGCGCCGCCGCCGGAGGCGACACCGCCGCCGGTGACCGGGTGCGGTTCGCGGTAGGTGGGTCTGGTTGGTGGTCCGGCCGGGAAGAGCCCCGACGGGGTACGCGACGCCGGCCGCGCGTCGCCCGGCTCCGGGAAGGGGCCTCCTCGGGCGATGCTCACCGGCTGCCCTCCCTCATGCGCGTCGCTCCCTACCCACGGTACCGGTCTGTCAGGATGACCGAATGCCCTCGCCGACGATCGGCCGCCGCGTGCGTCCGGCGTACCTGGTCCTGTTGCTGCTCGCCCCGATGCTGGCCGCCGGCTGCGCGACCACCCGGCCCGGCGTGCCGCCGGACGGCGCCGCGCCGTCGCCGTCGGCGGTCTGGGCGACCGCTGAGCAGCCGGCCGCGCCGACCACGACCCGCCCGGCCAGCCCGACGCCGTCGTCGGCCAAGCCGTCGCCGAGCGCGCCCCGCGCCGGGGTGCGGCATGTCTTTCCGGTACGCGCCGACAACGTGGACTACCACACGACGCACGGGGCGTACCCGGCGACGGACGTGTTCGCCGACTGCGGTGAGCCCTTCGTGGCGGTGACCGACGGCGAGGTGCTGGAGGTGAGTCGCGTCGACAGGTACTCCAAGAGCGGGCCGCAGGGCCCGGACAACGGCGGCCTGTCGGTGTCGCTGCTCGGCGACGACGGGGTGCGCTACTACGGCTCGCACCTGAGCGTCGTCTCCTCCGGCGTCGAGGCGGGGGTCCGGGTGCATGCCGGCCAGCAGCTCGGCAAGGTGGGCCGGACCGGCAACGCCAACAACGTCTGTCACGTGCACTTCGGGATCTCGCCGCCGTGTACCGGCAAGGACGGTTGGTGGATCCGGCGCGGCGTGCTCTGGCCGGCGCGTTACCTGGACTCGTGGCGGCGCGGCGGCAACCGGGAACCGGCCGCCGAGGTGACCGCGTGGCAGCGCAAACACGGCTGCCCGAAGGCTCCCTGACGCGGCTCGTACGCACTAGGTTCGGTGGGATGAGCGCCCGGGACCCCATTGCCGACCTGCGCCGGATCGCCTTCCTGCTGGAGCGGGCGAACGAGGCCACGTACCGGGTGCGGGCCTTCCGTTCGGCGGCCAAGGCGCTGGCCGGCCTACCGGCGGCCGAGGTGGCCGAACGGGCCGGCAACGGCACGCTCACCGACCTGGCTGGCGTCGGGGACGTGACGGCCCGCTGCGTGGCGGAGTCCCTCGCCGGTGAGGAGCCGGTCTATCTGCGCCGATTGGTGGCGACCGAGGGCAGCGATCTGGATGCCGAGGCCACGGCGCTGCGCGCCGCCCTGCGGGGCGACTGCCACACCCACTCGGACTGGTCCGACGGCGGCTCGCCCATCGAGGAGATGGCGCTGGCCGCGGTCGAGCTGGGTCACGAGTACGTGGTGCTGACCGACCACTCACCCCGTCTCACGGTGGCACGAGGGCTGACCGCGGCGCGGCTGCGCCGTCAGCTCGACCATGTGGCGCAGGTCAACGCGGCGCTGCCGGAGGGTTTCCGGATCCTCACCGGCATCGAGGTGGACATCCTCGCCGACGGCTCACTCGATCAGGACGACGAGCTGCTGGCGCGGCTGGACGTGGTGGTCGGCTCGGTGCACAGCGGCCTCAAGGACGAGCGGGCGAAGATGACCCGGCGGATGCTGGCGGCGGTCGCCAACCCACACCTGGACATTCTCGGCCACGTCACCGGACGGATGGTGTCGTCCCGGCCGGCGGGAGTGACCGGTCCGGGTGATCGGGGGCACCGGGCCCGGACGCGCGCGGAGAGCGACTTCGACGCGGACGTGGTCTTCGCGGCGTGCGCGGAGCACGACACCGCCGTTGAGATCAACTCACGGCTGGAGCGGCAGGACCCGCCGAAGCGGCTGATCCGCCGCGCCCTGGAGGCGGGCTGCCGCTTCGCGATCAACACGGACGCGCACGCGCCCGGTCAGCTCGACTGGCAGCGGTTCGGCTGCGAGCGGGCCGCGCGCTGCGGCGTCCCGGCCGATCGGGTGGTCAACACCTGGCCGGCCGAGCGGCTGGTGGAGTGGACGCGGGCACGGGCCTGACCGACGGCCCGGGCCTGACCGACGGCCCTGGGGCTTACCGACGGACCGGGCTGACCAGCGGCGTGGGGCGGGTCAGCGACGGACGGGCTCGGCGGCGGGGGCTGCGGGCGCGCCGACACCGACAACCGGGCGGGACGTCCGGCGGCCGAACACACCCTGTGCGACCGCGACGCCCAGCAGCACGATGAGCGCGCCAACGGGCTGGTGCCAGTTGAGCCGCTCGTCGAGCACCACGGCACCGATCAACACCGCAAAGATCGGAATCAGGTACGTGACGGTGGACGCGGTGCTCGCGCCGGCCAACCTGATGTTGCGCATGTTGATGACGAAGGCGAGCCCGGTGCCGAGCGCTCCGAGGGCCAGGACGCTGAACACGACCTTCGCCGACAGCTCGGTGGGCAGCGGCGGCGCGCCCGCGACGAACGGGGTGACGATGGCGAGCTGCGCGGCCGCGAGCAGCAACTGCGCGGTGGAGAGGGACAGACCGGAGTGCGTGCTGCCCGCGACGAACCGCTTCTGGTACGGGATGGCGACGCCGTAGCAGGCGGCCGCGCCGAAACACATCAGCTGCCCGACGAAGTGTGCGCCGCCGATGCCCTCCCAGACGCCCAGCACGACGAGCACGCCGACGAAGCCCAGTCCGAGGCCGATCGCCCGGCGCACGGTCAACCGCTCGGTCCGGAACACCAGCACCGCGAGCGGCAGCACGATCAATGGCGTCGTGGCGTTCCAGATGCCGGCGAGCATGGACTCGACCCGCTGCTCGCCGTAGCCGAAGAGGGTGAACGGCACGGCCACGCCGAACGCGGCGACGACGGCCAGGTGCGCCCACACCCGGGGCTCGCGGGGCAGCCGGTCGCGCAGCACCGCGAGGACGACCAGCAGGGTCAGCGCGCCGGCGGTGACCCGGTAGAGGGTCAGCTGCACGGGGTGCAGCTCGGCCACGCCGACCTTGATGAACAGGAAGCTGGAACCCCAGATGGCGGCGAGGGCGAAGAAACCTGGCAGCCAGGCACGCAGCGGGGCCCTGTCAGGAGCGATATCGGTTGTCACCCCTGACACTCTGCCGGAGGGGTACGACAGAGTCGCGGGACTTTCCGCTGCTTGGACACGACAAACGACGTCGACATCTGGGCCGGGTGGTCACGTAGTGTCGCAGCGTGGGACGAATTGATGAAATCGCCAACCGCTACGTAGCCGAGTGGGCGCCGTTGAGCCCGACCGGCGCTACCTACGTCGGCATCGCCGGCCACGACGACCAGCTCGACGACCTCTCACCCGACGGATACCGGGCGCGCGCCGACCTGACCCGTCGGACGCTCACCGAGCTGGAGGCGTCCGAGCCGGACACCGAGGCGGAACGCACCGCCAAGGAGGCAATGCAGGAACGGCTCGGTCTGGACCTGGCCCGTTACGAGGCCGGCGAGACGACGAGCGAAATCAGCGTGATAACCAGCGGGCTGCACGAGATCCGCATGGTGTTCGACCTGATGCCGACCGCGACCGCCGACGAGCAGGCCAACATCGCCACCCGTCTCAACGGCCTGGCCGGCGCGCTGGAGGGCTACAAGACCACCCTGCGCGAGGCGCTCGCCGACGGGCAGGTCAGCTCGAAGGTGCAGCTCGTCGAGGTGGCCAAGCAGTGCGACATCTGGACCGACCCGACCGGGGACAACTTCTTCCACGGCCTGGTCGAGCGACTGGGCGCGGACGGAACCCTCGGCGCCGAGCTGCGCCGGGGCGCGGCGGCGGCCACCGCGGCGACCGCCGAGTTCGGCCAGTTCCTACGGGCCGAGTTGGCCCCGCACGGGCGGGACAAGCAGGCCGCCGGCCGGGAACGCTACGAGCTCGCCTCGCAGTACTTCCTCGGCGCGAAGATCGACCTGGACGAGACGTACGCCTGGGGCTTCGCGGAGCTGGCCCGCCTGGAGGCGGAGATGCGGGTCGTGGCCGGGCGCATCGCCGGCTCGGGCGCGACGGTGAACGAGGCGGTGGCCAGGCTCGACGCCGACCCGGCGCGGACCATCCAGGGCAAGGAGGCGTTCCGCGACTGGATGCAGGCGCTCGCCGACAAGGCCATCGCCGAGTTGCACGGCACCCACTTCGACATCCCGGAGCAGGTCCGCCGGATCGAGTGCTGCCTCGCGCCGACCAGCGACGGCGCCATCTACTACACGGGGCCGAGCGAGGACTTCTCGCGGCCGGGCCGGATGTGGTGGGCGGTGCCGCAGGGCATCACCGACTTCTCCACCTGGCGGGAGGTGACGACGGTCTACCACGAGGGTGTACCGGGGCATCACCTCCAGGTGGCGCAGACGGCCGTCCGGGCCGACCTGCTGAACCGCTGGCAGCGGCTGCTCTGCTGGGTCTCCGGGCACGGCGAGGGCTGGGCCCTCTACGCGGAGCGGCTGATGGACGAGCTGGGTTACCTCCAGGACCCGGGCGACAAGCTGGGCATGCTCGACGGCCAGGCGATGCGCGCCGCACGGGTGATCGTCGACATCGGCATGCACCTGGAGCTGGAGATCCCGAAGGACAATCCCTTCGGCTTCCACCCGGGCGAGCGGTGGACGCCCGAGCTGGGCTGGGAGTTCATGCGGGCGCACTGCCGGGTGCCGGACGAGAACCTGCGCTTCGAGCTGAACCGCTACCTGGGCTGGCCGGGGCAGGCGCCGTCGTACAAGGTGGGTGAGCGGATCTGGTTGCAGGCCCGCGAGGACGCCATGGCGCGCAAGGGCGCCGACTTCGACCTGCGGGAGTTCCACCGGCAGGCGTTGGACCTGGGCGCGCTGGGCCTCGACCCGCTGCGCAAGGCGCTGGCCCGACTCTGACCGGTACGGGTCGCGTCGCTATTCGACCCGTGGGACGGCGCCCGGGTCCGGATGCCGTCCCACGGTGCGCTCACTGCAGCGTCTGCGTGAGGGTGGGCCGGCCGGTCAGCGTGTCACAGGAGATGAAGGCCAGGTCGATCTGCGGATCGGTGAAGGTGAGCGGCAGCGGCGAGGTGACCGGGATGCCGTCGGGGAAGGGCAGGTCCGGAGTCAGGGTGACCTTGATGCCCAGGAACCGTCCGACGAACCGGGTCGCGTAGAAGGTCACGTCGCCGTCGATGGTCAACTGGTCGGTCTCGCTCAACAGCGAGCCGCCCGAAGGACCCGCGACCAGCAACGCGAAGTCGCTGGTCACCGCCCTGCTCATGGTGAACTTCAGCGCCCGCATCTCGCCGTTGGCGGTGCGCAACGGCTCGACCCCGCGAAACCGCAGGTTCGTCATCTCCACCTTGGAGCCGGTCAGTTTCGCCGGGGTGGCGGCGACTTTGCCCATGTCCGGGTCCGCCGCCAGCTTCGGCAGCGGCTTACCGGGCTCGACGGGCGCCGGCTTGGTCGGCTTGGTGGGCTTCGGGCTGGCACAGGGAGCGTCGGGTGTCGCGGCCCGGGTGGAGCCGGAAGTGGCGCTGCCGCTACGGGTGGGGCTGGCGCTCGGGCTGGCCGACTGGCCGGCTCGCGCGGCGCTGCTGGTGGGCTCGGTCGGGGCAGCGGATTCCGACTCGTCGTCGCCGCCGCCGAGCAGATCACCGATGCCGTCGACGATGGTGGTGATCAGGTTGTCGTCCGACTTCTCCGACGTGGCGGTGGGGCTCGGACTCGGGCTCGGGCTGGCCGGGGAGGTGGGGGGCGTGCTGGGCCGGGCCGACGAGGTGGGGGTCGGGCAGGGGAGCCCCGCCGCTCGCACCGGCGACGCCCCGTCGACAGTCGTCAGGCCCGCGCTGGCGAGGCTCATGAGCAGCAGCGTCACCACGTACGTCTTCGGGTCGCGAGCCACCGTCGGCCTGGTCTGCGACGCCTCCGGCTCGACGACGGGCGGCATCTCCGTGGTGTCGCTCGCGTGCCGGGCCGCTGCTGGTTCGCGCAACACCCCGCGCGGCTCCGGGAGGATGTCGGTGAGCGGCCCGGTGACCTCGTCCTCCCGCTGCCGCGCCGGCAGGAGCTCGTCGACAAGCGGCGGTTCGTCGGCGGTCTCGTCGTCCGCGGCCGGCTGGTCATCCGGCTCCTCGGCGGCAGGGGGCGCCACCGCGGACTTCTTGACCGGCACCCAGGCGAAGCCGAGCGCGCTACCGACCATGCCCAGCAACATGCCGATGAAGAACCCGCCGAGGTTGACTCCGATCAGCGAGTAGACCGCGGTCACCGCGCCGACGATGGCATAGAAGATCCGCTGCGCGGGGCTGAGCCACATCAAGAGGCCGCAGGTGACCAGGATGGTGGGGATCAACCAGGACAGGAACCCGGTAGGACCCATCTGCAGGGTCAGCCCGGCCAGGCTCACTTTGGTGGTGCCGAGGATCTCCACTCCGGCCAGGAGGGTGAAGAGGCCGCCCCAGAATGGCCGGGACCGCCGCCAGCGGCGGAAACCGCGCCAGGCCCGACCGACACGGCCGGGCTGCTCGCGATGAGTGGCGGTCGACACGTACGTCCTCCTGGGGTGAAAGGGGTGGGCAGGACCGAGGCTCGTGGGGGGCGCCCCTCACGAGCCTCGGCGGCGTCAGCTCAGAAGCATTCCTTGGCCTCAGCGCCGACGTTGACCTTCAACTTGAGGCCGGTCAGCGTGAAGGTGCCGGCGGTGGTGTAGCGGGCAACCTGCTCAAGGTCCTTGATGTTCACGTGCGTGGCGTCCTGGCCGAACGAGCCGGCCGGAGCCGGGCCGAGGTCGCTGGCGTCCTTACCGATGTTGATGTTGGTGAACTCGGCGTCACCCTCGAGCGACTCCATCGCGATCAGCAGGTTCTTGGCGACGGCCTCCTTGCCGGGGCCGCCGTCGCCGGCGTTGATGGTCAGCACGATCTTGGGGAGACCGGGCACGGAGGCGTCGACCGACTGGCACAGCTTGGTCAGGTGGGCCTCGCCGATCTCCGACATGGCCACCGGGATGATCCTGCCGTCCTTGGTGGTCACCACGCCGCCGTACTGCTTGAAGCCGTCTCCGTCGAGCTCGGAGGCAGAGATCTTGAACGGCTTGCCGGCGACGGTGATGTTGGCGGCGATGGCGCCGTTGGCCATACCGAAGACGATGCCGCCGGCAGCGACCGCAGCGGGAACCATCATGGCGGCGAAGCGACGCCAGCGGGTGCCACCCTGCGCCTGACGGGTTTCCGAATCCTTCACGGGTCCTCCTCGAACCGGGGGTCACCGATCGCAGTCGCGACTCGGGACTACGGGAAAGCACGTGGCCGCTGCGGCCCGCTCCGGGGGATGGATGGTCGGCGGATCGCGCAGTGTGCGGATTGGATGCTCTCGCGAAGCGACGTACCTCACAAGGGCGCTACTACTGGCCGGTAACTCCCACTCGCAGCCAAGATTGCCGAGCGTTACCGTCAGTCAGAGCTGAGCCCCTCCGACCCGAGCCACAAACCATCGAAATTGGGAAGAATGCCCGCAAGACTTTCACCGCAAGTAGTTTCGGCACAGCATTGTTACATTTATGTAACGCCGGGCTGAAAAGCCACTGAAGGTGATCCGCTACTCATCCGTACGGCTGAGCCGACAATGTCAATTCGCCTCGGAAAGCCAATCGTTCAGCAGGCGGTGATCTATCGAGTCCACCCGACCGAGCCGCCGACCTGCCGCGACCCGCTCCCGCAGCTCCTCCCGGTTGAACCAGCGTGCCTCCAACAGCTCCACGCCGTCCACGCGTACCTCGTCGGACGTCGCGGTGGCCCGGAAGCCCACCATCAACCCGGCGGGGAACGGCCACGCCTGCGACCCCTGGTAGGCCACGCCGGTGACGGCGATCCCGGCCTCCTCGGCCATCTCCCGGCGGACCGCGTCCTCCAGGCTCTCGCCGACCTCGACGAAGCCCGCCAACGTCGAGTACGAGTCCTCGGCCGCGCCCGCGTGCCGGGCCAACAGGCAGCGCTCCGGCGAGCCGGGCACCTCGACCAGCACGATGATCGCCGGTTCGATGCGGGGGAACAGCAGCCGGCCACACTCCGCGCCGGAGCACGTCCGCACGTGGCCGCCACCACCGGCGACGGCCACCGCACCGCACGTCCCGCAATAGCGCTGCTGCCGGTGCCAGTGCAACAACCCCCGCGCGTACGCCTGGGTCGCCGCGCCCGGCCGCATCGAGTCGCCCGACCAGCGCCCGTACGTCCACGGCCCGCGCTGCCCCCGACATCTCGACGGCGGTGGGCTCACCGAGCCCGGACAGATCCACGGCGAACACCGCGACGTCCCCGTCGAGCCCCAGGAAGACGGTCTCGCCGGCGGCCGACCGCACCAGAGACGCGCGGTCGGCCGTCAACCGGACCGGACCGTCGCCGTCGACGAGGCAGCGGTCCCGCCACAGCGGCAGCACCACCGTCGTCGGGTCGGCCAGCAACTCGTCCAGCCGGGCCGGGTCGGTACGCAACCCACCCGCCCGGTCCAACCAACCGCCGCCGTACGCCAACACCCGCTCCGCAGCGTCCACCCCGCCACCGTGCCACGCTCGCCGCCGAGCGCCGGCACCGACCCCACTCCGGGTAACACCCGGGCGACACGCGGTAGCGGCATCGGACGGGCACAGACCGCCTTGATGGCCGGACATTGGTTACCGTGGTGTCTCCGGGAGGGCGGACCTCCTGCGGCACCTGGCGATCGAGGTTGCAGTGACGCTGTACGGCGACAAACGTCCACCCGCCGACGACCGACCCACCGTGCAGGTCACGGCGGTCACCTGGCCGGACGACGACCCGGAGGCGGTCACGGCGGTCACCTGGCCGGACGACGACCCGGAGGCGGTCACACCGGCCACGGCCACGAGCGAGCCGGAGAACGGCGGCCGCCGTCCGCGCCGCGTACGGATGCTGCTCGGCGCGGGCATCACCGGCGGCGTCCTCGCCGCCGTGGCGGGCGCCGGCGCCTGGGCGTACGCCGGAGACGTGCCCCGGGGCACCAACGTGCTCGGCGCGGAACTGGGCGGGCGGAGCCGCAGCGCGGCCGACCGGGAGTTACGGGCGGAACTGGAACGGCGGGCGGCGGCCCTCGCCGCGCCACTGCGGATCACGGTCGGGGAGCGCACCGCCGAGATCAGACCGGCCGACGTGGGGCTCGCGGTCGACGTGGCGGCCACCGTGGCGGCAGCGACCAAGGCCGAGGCGCACCCGGTCAGTCGGCTGGTCGGCTCCCGCACCGTCGATCCGGTGGTCACCATCGACGCGGGCCGTCTGGACGCGGCGCTGCGCACGGTACTCGGCGACCAGGTCCGTCCGATGACGATGCCAGCCATCACCTACGAGGGCACCACCCCCAAGGTGGTACGGCCCGAGCCGGGCCGCACCTTCGACCCGCGGCGCTCGGCCGACGCCGTCCGGACCGGCTGGCTGGCCGGCGCTCCGGTCACCGTGCCACTGGTGGCGAGCGAGCCGGCGACCACCATCGAGGAGCTGGACCGGCTGGTCGCCGAACTGGCCAAGCCCGCCGTATCCGCGCCGGTTACCCTGCGCACCGACCGTGGCTCGGTGCAGGTGCCACCGGCCGCCATCGCAAAGAGCCTCCGATTCAACGCCGACAAGGCCGGCAAGCTCACCCCGGCCGTTGACGTCAAGCGGCTGCGGGCAGCCCTCGGCGACGATCTGAACGCGATCGAGGTGCCGCCGAAGGACGCGACGATGACCATCGCCGGCGGTCGTCCCACGGTCACCGACGGCCGCCGCGGCCAGCAACTCGACACCGCCACCCTAGGGCGCGACCTGTTGGCGGTACTACCGAAGTCCGACGGACGCGAGGTGACCGGAGAGCTGAAGGCGACGCCGCCGGAGGTGACCGCGGAGAAGCTGGCCGGTCTGGGCATCAGGGAGCGGGTCTCCTCCTTCACCACGCGGTTCACCGGCGGGATGGCGTCGCCACGCAGCCAGAACATCGCCACCATCGCCAAGAAGGTGGACGGCACGGTCGTGCTGCCGGGCAAGACGTTCTCCCTGAACGGGCAGACCGGCGAGCGCGGCTACGCGCAGGGCTACCGGGACGCTCCGGTCATCCTGAACGGCAAGCTGGTGCCGGGCGTCGGGGGCGGCATCTCGCAGTTCACGACCACCCTCTTCGACGCCACCTACTACGC
The DNA here is from genome assembly GCF_049841675.1 of Micromonospora sp. DT4. Lineage (NCBI taxonomy): Bacteria > Bacillati > Actinomycetota > Actinomycetes > Micromonosporales > Micromonosporaceae > Micromonospora > Micromonospora sp. DT4. The sequence continues at coordinate 771 of NZ_JBNCKT010000099.1, read as the reverse complement.
GGGCCTGGAGGACGTCGAGCACAAGCCGCACTCGTACTGGTTCGACAGGTACCCGGCCGTCATCGAGTCGACCATCTTCTGGCCGAGCCTGGACTTCAAGTTCCGCAACAACACCGAGTACGGCCTGCTCATCGACACGTCGTACACGTCGAGTTCGGTGACCGTCTCCATCTGGAGCACGAAGATCTACGACAGCGTGAGGACGGAGTACGGCCCGCGCCGCAACACCACCAGGCCGAAGCTCATCCACCTCGAACCCGGCCCGAAGTGCATCCCCAGCAACGGCATCAACGGTTTCACCCAGGACGCCTTCCGGGTCATCAAGAAGGGCGGCGTGGTGGTCAAGCGGGAGAAGTTCACCTGGCGCTATGACGCTGAGCCCCGTTACGTCTGCGGTCCCAAGCCGTCCTGAGCCCGCTCGTCGGTGTCGTCGGCTGACGGCCTCGGCATCATGCGCTCCTCCTGTACACGGAGGATCTCGGTCCGGTACCGGGTCGCTGCCGGATGCCACATCTCCTCGAACGGCACCACCCCGGCGCAGGAACACTCCGCTCCCACGCCCGACCCCTCTGGTTGATCGTGAAGTCGTTGCGATGACACGCCGAGAGCGGTGGCATCAACCTCATGATCAGCGGCGTAGTCGACTATGCGGGTATGCAGAAAGGGCCACCCCGCTGGGGATGGCCCTTTCTGAAAGATTGTCCGGCGGTGTCCTACTCTCCCACACCCTCACGAGTGCAGTACCATCGGCGCTGGAGGGCTTAGCTTCCG
>NZ_JBNCKT010000098.1:0-21524 GCF_049841675.1 Micromonospora sp. DT4 | reverse complement strand
ATCACACCCGAACCAACGACTCACCGGGTCACCGGGTCACAGTGGAACTACAACCATGTAATTCACGGACGGCCCCTTAGTGGAAGAAGTGGCGGGTTCCTGTTAGGTACATCGTTACGTTGGCCTTCTTGGCCGCCTCGATGACCTCTTCGTCGCGGATCGAGCCGCCGGGTTGCACGATGGCGCGGACGCCGGCGTCGAGGAGGATCTGCGGGCCGTCGGCGAACGGGAAGAACGCGTCCGAGGCGGCCGCCGAGCCCCGCGCCCGGTCGGCACCGGCCCGGGTGACCGCGAGCTGCGCCGAGTCGACCCGGTTGACCTGACCCATGCCGACGCCGACGGTCGCGCCGTCCTTGGCGAGCAGGATCGCGTTGCTCTTGACCGCGCGGACCGCCCGCCAGGCGAACGCCAGGTCGCGCAGCAGCTCTTCGTCGGCCGCCTCGCCGGTCGCCAACTGCCAGTTCGCCGGGTCGTCGCCGGGAGCGTCCACCCGGTCGGCGACCTGAGTCAGCACACCACCGGTCACCGACCGCCACTCGACGGCCGCCGGGGTCCACGCGGGCGCGCGCAGCAGCCGGATGTTCTTCTTGCCCTGCAACACCTCGACCGCGCCCTCGTCGAAGCCGGGCGCGACCACCACCTCGGTGAAGATGTCCGCGACCTGCCGGGCCATCTCGACCGAGACCGGCCGGTTGACCGCGATCACGCCGCCGAACGCCGACACCGGGTCGCAGGCGTGCGCCCGGCGGTGCGCCTCGGCCACGTCGACGCCGACAGCGATGCCGCACGGGTTGGCGTGCTTGATGATCGCCACGGCCGGCTCGTCGGCGAAGTCGTTCGCGGCCCGCCAGGCGGCGTCCGCGTCGACGTAGTTGTTGTAGGACATCTCCTTGCCGTGCAGCTGCTCGGCCTGGGCGAGCCCCGCCGGGGCGTCCGGGTCGCTGTAGAGCGCGGCGGGCTGGTGCGGGTTCTCGCCGTAGCGCAGCACCGTCGACTTGCGCAGCGCCGACCCGGCGAACGCCGGCCAGGAGTCGTCGGCCGGGGCCAGCTCGCGGGCGCACCACTGGGCGACGGCCACGTCGTACTCGGCGATGTCGGCGAACGCGCGGGCGGCGAGCGCGCGACGCTGGGCCAGGGTGAACCCGCCCTCGTCGAGCGCGCCCAGCAGCGCCGGATAGCCGGCCGGGTCGGTGAGCACCGCGACCGAGGCGTGGTTCTTGGCGGCGGCCCGCACCATGGCCGGCCCACCGATGTCGATCTGCTCCACGCACTCCTCGACGCCCGCACCGGAGGCGACGGTCGCCTGGAACGGGTAGAGGTTGGAGACCAGCAGGTCGAACGCGGCCACGCCCAGCTCGTCGAGCTGTGCCACGTGGGTGTCCTTGCGCAGGTCGGCGAGGAGGCCGGCGTGCACCTTCGGGTGCAGGGTCTTCACCCGACCGTCGAGCACCTCGGGGAACCCGGTCACCGTCTCCACCGGCGTCACCGGCACCCCAGCGGCGGCGATCGTGCCCGCCGTGCTGCCCGTGGACACGATCTCCACACCGGCCGCGTGCAGGGCCTGGGCCAGCTCGACCAACCCGGTCTTGTCGTAGACGCTGACCAGCGCCCGCCGAATCGGGCGACGCCCGTCCTGAGTGGAACTCACGGAACCGTGACCTTCCTTCCGGTGATGGTCCAGCCTTCGCGGACCAGACGGCCGACCTGCTCGACGAGCTGGCGGCGCTCGGCTTCCTTGATGCGCTCGGTGAGGGTGTCGACGTCGTCGTCGTCGAGCACCGGCACCGCGACCTGCGCCACGATCGGCCCGGTGTCCATGCCGGCGTCGACGAAGAAGAGCGTGGCGCCGGTGAGCTTCACGCCGTAGGCGAGGGCGTCGCGCGGGCCGTGGATGCCGGGGAACGCCGGCAGCAGGGTGTTGTGGGTGTTCAGGTAGCGGTCGCCGAAGGCGGCGAGGAAGTGCGGGCCGACGAGCTTGAGGAAACCGGCGGAGATGACCAGGTCGGGTTGGTGCTTGGCGACGTGCGCGGTGAGCGCGCGGTCCCAGGCCTCCCGGCTGTCGTGGTCACGGACCCGCTCGACGAAGGTCGGCACCCCGGCGGCCTCGGCCCGGTCCAGGCCCGCGATGTCGTCGCGGTCCGCGCCGACCGCCACCACCTGGGCGCCGTACGCGGGGTCGACGGCGGCGTCCAGCAGGGCCTGGAGGTTGCTCCCGGAGCCGGAGATGAGGACGACGATGCGGGCGGCGGACGCGGGCTCGGTCACCGCAACACCCTATCGGGCAGGTCAGGAACGCCCTTCGGCCGGGCGGCGCGCCGAATCCGTGACAGTGCTGGCGAGCATCGACCCGGTACGCTGCCGGTCGCTCGGGCTGGACACCGTGCCGGTCCGTACACCCCTGCCAGCGATCCGGCACGCCGATCGTGCCGATGGAATGAGGAGCACCCCATGCACCCCGGCGCCCACCCCCAGCAGCAACCGCCCATGAACAACAACATGACGATGTCGATCGTCGCCATCTTCCTGTTCTGGCCCCTGGCCATCCCGGCGATCATCAACGCGTCGAAGGTCAACCCGCTCCTGCAGCAGGGTGACTACGCCGGCGCCCAGGCCGCCGCGGCAGAGTCGCGCAAGTGGTCGAAGTGGGCCCTCATCGTGGGCATCGCGTGGCTTGTCATCGTGCTGCTGTGCTGTGCGTTGGGTGGTCTGGGCGCGATCATGAGTGGGAACAGCAGCACCAACTGACGGAACCAGTCCAAGGAGTTCTCTCGAATGCAGCCCGGTAATCCCGGTCAGGACCCGTACGGCCAGCAGCCCAACGACCCGACCGCACCCCAGCCGCCGCACGACCCGTACGCCCCGCCGCCGGCCGCCCCGTACGGCCAGCAGCCCACCTCGGGCCAGCCGTACGGCCAGCCCACCTCGGGCCAGCCCTACGGCCAGCCGCCGCAGGACCCGTACGGCGCGCCGCAGGCCCCGTACGGGCAGCAGCCGCAGGCGCCGTACGGCCAGCAGCAGCCCTATGGCGCTCCGACGTACCCGAACGCCGGGTACCCGCAGGCTCAGGGGCAGAACAACACTCTCGGCCTGGTGTCGATGATTCTCGGCATCGCGTCGATCCCACTGATCTGCTGCCTCTACCTGGGCATCCCGGTGGGCATCGCGGGCGTGGTGACCGGTTACCTCGCCAAGCAGAAGGTCGCCCAGGGCCAGGCCAGCAACGCCGGTCAGGCGAAGGCCGGTCTGATCTGCGGCGCGGTCGGCGTCGGCCTGGGCATCCTGCTGCTCATCGTGGGCATCGTCGGGAACGTGAACCTGCCGACCGAGCCCTGATCGGCTCCCACCCTGTCGGGGCGCTCCGGATTCGTCCGGGGCGCCCCGCGCCGTTCGTGCCACCGCCCCTGCGCCTGCGCCTACGCCTACGCCTACGCCTACGCCTACGCCTACGCCTACGCCATTGATCATGAAGTTGTCGCCCCTCGCCACGGCGTGTCGCGACAACAACTTGATGATCGACGGAGGGCGTGGCGGGGTCGGGCGGTCCCTGTGCGGTCAGGCGGTGGGGCGCGGCGGTGGTGCTCCGGTGGTGCGGGCCAGCACGCGGGTGGCGGCGGCGCCGAGCAGCGCACCGACCGCGACGACGCCGGTCGACACCGCGCCGACCTGCCAGGCCACCGGCCCGAGCTGGGCCAACCGGCCCGCGCCGAGCGGCCCGCCGGAGGCCGCGGCGGCGACGCCGAGCAGCACACCGGCCACCGGGCCGGCCAGCGCCGCCGGCGCCAACAACTCCGCCCAGCGCCGCGGGGCACGCTCCGGCCCGGCGACGCGGGCCAGCCGGCGGGCGAGCAGCCAGCCGGCGACCATCCCGGCCAGCACCGGCACCGCGAGCAACAGGGCGCCGAGGCCGTCCACCGGGCCGCGCGGCAGGCCAGCGAGCAGGGGCACGGCCGGCAGCGCGCCGACGGACACCTCACTGGTACGCACAGCCGTGTCGACGCCGACCGCGAAGCCCGGCCCGAGCAGATAACTGGTCGACCAGACTGCCGCGTTCGGCGCGTACGCCATGCTGACCAGGGTGATCCCGGCCTGCCCGGCCGCCCCCGTCCGGTACGCGCCGATCATGTCCGCCGCGTCACCGCCGCCCATGGCCACGGCCAGGCCGGCCGCGCCGGCGCCCGCGCCGAGCAGCAGGAGCACGGCCACCAGACCGGTGCGTACGCCGTCGCGCAGCGGGCCGGGTATCCGGGTGACGAGCAGCCGGGTCACGGCGGTGATCCGGATCGCGCCGACCAGCGCGCCGAGCGTGCCGACGACCGCGAACGTGACCGCCGCGCGCACCGGGGACACCTGCGGCCCGTGCGCGCGGGTCAGCACGGCGGCGAGCGCGCCGAGCAGCGCGTACGCCAGACCGACCGATCCGGCCGCGATAAGCGCTCGGCGCGGCGAACGGCTGTCGCGGGCGCCGATCGCGCGGCTCACGTGCACACCGGCCCGGCTCAGTCGCCAGAGCGCGAGCACGGTCAACGCCAGCGGGGCGAGCCCGAACGGGCCCGCCTCGGTGTGCAGCGGCACGCCGTGCCCCACCAGCCAACCGGCCAGCGCGGTGCGCAGGGTGCCGCCCAGCGTGGTGGAATCCGCGCCGAGCTGGACGAGGCCGAGCACGACGGCCACCGGCAGGTACGAGGTGAGGGCGGCCCCGCCGGCGGCCACCCCGGCGGCGACGGGCAACGGCGCCCGTCCACGCGGCGACCCACCGGCCCGGGGCGCGGGCACCCGTCGGCGCGGCGCGGCGCGGTCGACCGGCCGGTCGACGGCGCGTACGCCGCCGGCACGGCTGGGACGGTCAGGGGTGATGGGGGACATCCGCTCTACTCTGGCACGTCGCGCGGGCGGTGGCAGTCCGTTAACCCGCCCCGGAGGGCGGCGAGTTGGGCGAACCGGGTTCCGGACGGCCCGGACGGGTCTAGCCTCGGCCCAGAGGGGGGTGGCCCTAGCCGCCATCGGGTCCCATCCGCCGGTCGCGGCCCGGGTCCGCCCGCCGCCCACGACCGACCGGAGGTAGTCGTGACGACCGCATACCCGCCGCCCCCGCCACCGCCGGCCAGGGGCCGGGACCGCACCACGCTCTGGGGCGTGCTCGGCATCGTCCTCGGCCTGATCTGTTGCGGCATCCTCGGCATCATCTTCGGCTACCTGTCACTGCGCGACGCGCGGCGCAACGGCCAGTCGCCGGTTCTCGGCTACCTCGCCATCGCGTTCGGCGTGATCAACATCATCGGTGGGTCGATCCTGCGCCTCACCGGCAACTACCCGTTCTGGAACAACGACTGAGCCGGCGGTACGACGAAGGGGCCGACCGGTTCCGGTCGACCCCTTCGCTGTTGCTCTGCCGGCTCAGTTGCCGGACATGATCTCCCGCATCAGCTTCGCGGTCTCGGTCGGCGTCTTGCCGACCTTCACCCCGACGGCTTCGAGCGCCGCCTGCTTCGCCTCGGCGGTGCCGGCCGAGCCGGAGATGATCGCGCCGGCGTGGCCCATGGTCTTGCCGGGGGGCGCGGTGAAGCCGGCGATGTAGCCCACCACCGGCTTGGTGACGTTGGCCTTGATGAACTCGGCGGCCCGCTCCTCGGCGTCGCCGCCGATCTCACCGATCATCACGATGGCGTCGGTCTCCGGGTCGGCCTCGAACGCCTTGAGGGCGTCGATGTGCGTCGTACCGATGATCGGGTCGCCGCCGATGCCGACGCAGGTGGAGAAGCCGATGTCGCGCAGCTCGTACATCATCTGGTAGGTCAGCGTGCCGCTCTTGCTGACCAGGCCGATCCGGCCGGAGCCGGTGATGTCGGCCGGGATGATGCCGGCGTTGCACGCGCCCGGCGAGGCGATGCCCGGGCAGTTGGGCCCGATGATGCGGGTCCGCTCGCCCTGCGCGAGGTTGTACGCCCAGAACGCGGCGGTGTCGTGCACCGGCACGCCCTCGGTGATCACCACGGCCAGCGGAATCGCGGCGTCGATCGCCTCGACCACGGCGGCCTTGGTGAACTGCGGCGGCACGAAGATGACGGTGACGTCGGCCCCGGTCTCGGCCATGGCGTCCGCCACGGACGCGAAGACCGGCAGCTCGGTGCCGTCGAAGTCGACCTTCTGGCCCGCCTTGCGCGGGTTGACGCCGCCCACCACGTTGGTGCCGGCGGCGAGCATCCGCCGGGTGTGCTTGGAGCCCTCGGAGCCGGTCATCCCCTGGACGATGACCTTCGAGTCCTTGGTCAGCCAGATAGCCATGATCAGACCCCCGCAGCTGCCAGCTCAGCGGCCCGCTCGGCCGCACCGTCCATGGTGTCCACCCGCTGCACGAGCGGGTTGTTCGCGCCGTCCAGGATCGCCCGGCCGGCCTCGGCGTTGTTGCCGTCGAGGCGGACGACGAGCGGCTTGGTGACCTGCTCGCCGCGCTGCTCGAGCAGGGCGAGCGCCTGGATGATGCCGTTGGCGACCTCGTCGCAGGCGGTGATGCCGCCGAAGACGTTGACGAAGACGCTCTTCACGGCCGGGTCGGACAGCACGATCTCCAGCCCGTTCGCCATCACCGCGGCGCTCGCGCCGCCGCCGATGTCGAGGAAGTTGGCCGGCTTGACGTTGCCGTGCCGCTCACCGGCGTACGCGACCACGTCGAGGGTCGACATGACCAGACCCGCGCCGTTGCCGATGATGCCGACCTCGCCGTCGAGCTTGACGTAGTTGAGGTCCTTCTCCTTGGCCGCCTGCTCCAGCGGGTCCACGCTGGCCTGGTCGACCAGGGCCTCGTGGTCCGGGTGCCGGAACGCGGCGTTCTCGTCCAAAGTGATCTTGGCGTCGAGCAGCAGCAGCCGCCCGTCGCCGTTCTTCGCGAGGGGGTTCACCTCGACCAGGGTGGCGTCCTCGGCGACGAACGCCTGCCACAGGCCGACGGCCACCTCGACGACCTGGTCGGCGACCTCGGCCGGGAAGCCGGCCGCGGTGACGATCTCCCGGGCCTTGGCCTCGTCGACACCGGTGTTCGCGTCGATCGGCGCCTTCACGACGCGGTCCGGCGCCTCGGCGGCGACCTGCTCGATGTCCATGCCGCCGGCCACGCTGGCGATGCAGAGGAAGGTGCGGTTCGCCCGGTCGAGCAGGTACGAGAAGTAGTACTCCTCGGCCACGTCCGCCGTCACGGTGATCATGACCTTGTGGACGGTGTGACCCTTGATGTCCATGCCGAGGATGTCGGTGGCCCTGGCCACCGCCTCATCCGGGCCCTCGGCAAGCTTGACGCCACCGGCCTTGCCTCGGCCGCCGACCTTCACCTGCGCCTTGACGACCACTCGACCGCCGAGGCGTTCGGCGATCGCGCGGGCCTCTTCCGGGGTCGTGGCGACGCCGCCGGCCAGCACGGGCAAGCCGTGCCGCTCGAACAGGTCCCGCCCCTGGTACTCGTACAGGTCCACGATTGCGCGTCCCGTCCCGTCTCCGCGGCGCGCCGTCGCGCCGCCACCAGCGTTCAGAAAACAGTTTGACGCCTGTCATCAGTTGAAACAGGCCATTGGCGGCAGCCTAGCGAGGTGTGCACCGCCGGCAACCGAGCGGGTGCGCGGTGTGCGGTAATGCACAACCCCGTGCCGAACGGGGCGGATTCCGGCCGCGCCGTGCGCGGCGTCAATCGTCCGGAGGATGTTGCTGGGGGTCCGTAACCCGCCCGTCGGGGCGTCGTTGAGTCAGGTGTCGGCGCGCTGAGCAGCGCAAAGACGGGATACGGCCGATGCCCTGTCGGTCGAGGGGTGGCGGCGGGGCATCGTGCATAGAGGGGCCGGACGTGTGAGGGGTGCGTCCGGCCCCTCCCCCGTGCCCGGATTCCGGCGCTCCCGGGCAGCACGGCTGCCGTCAGGAGCGGCTCCCCTCAGGCGACCGGCTGCGCGACGTTCTCGCGGACCCACTCGACGATCGCCTGGGTGGTGGCGCCCGGCGTGAAGATCTTCGCGACGCCCAGCTTCTCCAACTCCGGGATGTCGTCGTTCGGGATGATGCCGCCACCGAAGACGACGATGTCCCGGGCGTCGCGCTCGCCGAGCAGCTCCAGCACCCGGCGAAAGAGCGTCATGTGCGCGCCGGAGAGCACCGAGAGACCGACCGCGTCGGCGTCCTCCTGGATGGCCGCCTCCACGATCTGCTCGGGCGTCTGGTGCAGGCCGGTGTAGACGACCTCCATCCCGGCGTCCCGCAGGGCCCGGGCGACGACCTTCGCGCCGCGGTCGTGGCCGTCCAGACCTGGCTTGGCGACGACGACCCGAATTCGAGAGCTCATCAGCGCACACCTTTCACCGGCTTCACGGCCTTCACCTGAACGAACGGTAACCCGCCCGACCGGGGTCGGGAAATCCGGGCCGGAAACACGTCCGACATCCCCGAGTTCGCGGAAGCAACCCTGGCGCCCGCCATCGAACCAGCCGTACCGTCAAGCCGGACGAGTCCGCCGGATCGGTCACGCTCGGCGACGAACGGGCAGTTACGGGGGCACCGTTTGACGGCACGATGCGTGACAATCATGGACGCAAACGGACAGATCGACACGCCAATTCGGCGCTATGTCTTGTGACTCGCCTGCTGGTTGGCTAACGTGTCCACGGTTGTCATCAGGTCCATGGACGGGTGACGACGCGGTCGGCAGACGTTCACCTGAGCCTCACGGACGCCCACCAGCCGCCTCGGAAGCCCGACAACGGAGGGTGTGCGTGCGCCAGCGCCTGTCGTCTGAGCCCGATCGATATCGCGGTCGCCGCCGCGTACCCACCCCCCCGCGTAGCCGTTACGCGGCAGTCGTCACCACCGCGTTCGTCGGCGCGGGCATCGTCGCGCTGGGCGCCTCGGCCCTTCCGGACGCGAAGGATGTCAGCCCCTCGGTACTCGACGAGCTCAAGCAGGCGTCGATCACCAGCCAGGACGCCGCGGCCCGTGCCGACAACGCCGACCGCGCCTCCCGGGACAGCCGCACGAAGGACGCGGCCGAACCCGAGGTCTGGATGCTGCCGCTGCAGGGCTACGACTTCAACTCCCCGTACGGGATGCGGTGGGGCAAGCTGCACACCGGCGTCGACCTGGTCGTCCCCGAGGGCACGCCGTACGTGGCGGTCCACGACGGCCTGGTCACCAAGGCCGGCTGGTTCGGCGGCTACGGCTACACGGTGATCGTGCAGCACGCCGACGGCAGCGAGGCCATCTACGGCCACTCCTCCGCGCTCAGCGTCAAGGAGGGCCAGCAGGTCAAGGCGGGCGACCAACTCGGCCTCGTGGGCCAGACCGGTCACGCGTACGGCACGCACCTGCACCTTGAGCTGCATGTCAAGGGCGCGCCGATCGACCCCGTCCCGTACCTGCAGGAGCGCGGAGTGGACATCAAGCTGCAAGTCGAGGCAATCTACAGCGAGGTAGCCGCGTCCTGACGCTGCGTACTGACTGTTGACCGCCCGGATCTGCCGATCCGGGCGGTTTCGTCTGCGCCAGCTCGTCGGGATGTCTCCTGGGTCACAGCACCGACTGTGGCTCAGCACACGGTCGGCATGATCACTTTTCCGGATGGAACGCCCCAGACCAGCGCATAACAGGCCGGGTTGTCTGCGGCCGGCGGGCCGGTCGTTCGGTCCCGGCGGCCACCCCGCTCGGCCCGGCACCAGTATTTCGAGGTCAAGTGCCCCTCGACTCTGAAGGTCCGCCGTGCAGGAAGACAGCCCCATCCAGAACGAGAACACCCCCGACACCATCGACGAGCAGCCTCGGCGCGCCCGCCGGCGGAACCGCCTCATCGTGCTCGGCGCGGCCGGCCTGGTCGCCCTCGGGCTGGGCGGCGTCGCCGTCGCCACCAGCGGACCCGACCGGCCCGCGCCCACCGCCGTCTCGCTCGACGCGCAGTCCCGGGCCGAGGCCGCCAGCCGGGCCGACCGCTCGGCGCGCGAGTCGAGCGCGCCGGCCTCCCCGTCGGCCAGCCCGACCGTGAGCCCGTCGACGCCCAGCGCCAGCCCATCGCCGACGAAGACCGCCACCGCAAAGCCGAAGCCGAAGAAGACCGCCAAGCCGACGGCCGCCTGGGTCGACCCGATGCCGGGCGCGTCCGTCACCTCCTGCTTCGGCCAGCGCTGGGGCACCCTGCACGCCGGTATCGACCTGGCGCTGCCCTCCGGCACTCCCATCCGGGCCGCGGCGGCCGGCACGGTCACCCAGGCCGGCGACGCCGCCGACGGGTACGGGAATTCCGTCTTCATCGACCACGGCAACGGCTACCTGACCCACTACGCCCACCAGAGCCGCATCGCAGTCACCGTCGGGCAGAAGGTCAAGGCGGGCCAGGTGATCGGCTACGAGGGCGCCACGGGCGACGCCACCGGCCCGCACCTGCACTTCGAGGTGCACCAGGGCATGTGGAACCAGATCGACCCCGCCCCGTTCATGCGAACCCGAGGCGTAGACCTCGGCTGCTGAGCGCCCCCTTGAGCACCGCCGCCCCGTGCGTCTCGGCCGAGACGCACGGGGCGGCGCGGCGGTCAGAGCTTGTCGACCGGGGCGTGTCGTAGGACCAGCCACATGGTCTGGTCGCCGAAGTCGATCTGCGCACGGGCACCCGGGCCGTGCCCCTCCACGGCGAGCACCCGCCCCAGCCCGTAGCGCTGGTGGTTGACCCGGTCGCCGGCCGCCACCTTCGGCCCCTGCGGCAATTCGCTGGCCGTGGTCAGGCGACTGCCGTCCACGCCGAGCCGCTGGGCAAGCTGGGCCGCCTTCGGCGTACCCCCGGTGAAGGTGCCGCGCCCGCCGGGCGCGCGGTCCGCGCGGCCACCGACGCCGCCGCCCCCGCCGGCCCACGAGGTGTACGACCCCTCGGTGCGCTCCCAGCGCACCAGCTCCGGCGGCAGCTCCTCCAGAAAGCGGGACGGCGGGTTGTAGGACGGCTGCCCCCACGCGGAGCGGGTGACCGCCCGGGACAGGTAGAGGCGCTGCCGGGCACGGGTGATCCCGACGTACGCCAGCCGGCGCTCCTCCTCCAACTCACGGGTGTCGCCGAGCGAGCGCAGGTGCGGGAAGACGCCGTCCTCCAGCCCGGTCAGGAAGACCACCGGGAATTCCAGGCCCTTGGCGGTGTGCAACGTCATCAGGGTGACGACACCCTGGTGGTCGGGGTCGTCGGAGGGGATCTGGTCGGCGTCGGCCACCAGCGCGACCTGCTCCAGGAACCCGGCCAGGGTGGCCCGCTCCCCGTCCTCGCCCAGGGCCTCGATCCGCTCGGTGTACTCCCGAGCGACGCTGACCAGCTCCTGGAGGTTGTCCACCCGACCGGCGTCCTGCGGGTCGAGGCTCTCCTCCAGCTCGGTGAGGTAGCCCGAGCGGGTCAGCAGAGCCTCCAGCACCTCCTCCGGCGTGCCGGTCTCGGCCAGCTCCCGCGCGCCGTCGAGCAACGCCACGAAGTCGGCGATGCCGTTCGCCGCCCGGGTGGAGATGCCGGGCGCCTCCCGGGCCCGGCGCAGCGCCGCGCCGAAGGAGATGCGGTCGCGGCTGGACAGCGCCTCGACGCACGCCTCCGCACGGTCGCCGATCCCCCGCCGCGGGGTGTTCAGCACCCGCCGCAGGCTCACTGTGTCGTCGTCGTTGACCACCGAGCGCAGGTACGCCAGCGCGTCGCGGACCTCCTTGCGCTCGTAGAAGCGCACCCCGCCGACGACCTTGTACGGCAGACCGGCACGGATGAACACCTCCTCGAAGACGCGGGACTGGACGTTGGTGCGGTAGAAGACGGCGACGTCACCGGGCCGGGTCTCGTCGGCGTCGACCAGCCGATCGATCTCCCGGCCCACCCAGTCGGCCTCGGCGTGCTCGGTGTCCGCCACGTAGCCGACGATCCGTTCGCCGTCGCCGGCCTCGCTCCACAGCCGCTTCGGCTTGCGGGACGTGTTCCGGTCGATCACCGCGTTGGCCGCGTTGAGGATGGTCTGGGTGGAGCGGTAGTTCTGTTCCAGCAGGATCGTGCGCGCGTCGGTGAAGTCCCGCTCGAACTCCAGGATGTTGCGGATCGTCGCGCCCCGGAACGCGTAGATCGACTGGTCGGCGTCACCGACCACGCACAGCTCGGCCGGCTCCAGCCCGTCGGTGCCGGAGACCAGCTCCTTGATCAGGACGTACTGGGCGTGGTTGGTGTCCTGGTACTCGTCCACCAGCACGTGCCGGAACCGCCGCCGGTAGCTCTCCGCCACGTGCGGGTGGGACTGGAGTAGATGCACCGTCGTCATGATCAGGTCGTCGAAGTCCAGCGCGTGCGCCTCGCGTAGCCGGCGCTGGTAGAGCGTGTACGCCTCGGCGAGGGCCCGCTCGTTGGGCCCGGTGGCCCGTGCGGCGAACTGCTCCGGGTCGACCAGCTCGTTCTTGAGGTTGGAGACCTGGGCGGCCAGCCCACGCGCCGGGTAGCGCTTCGGGTCGAGATCCAGCTCACGGGCGACCAACTGCATCAGGCGGCGGGAGTCGTCCGCGTCGTAGATCGAGAACGTCGACTTGAGGCCGGCGTGCTGGTGCTCGGCGCGCAGGATGCGGACGCACGCCGAGTGGAACGTCGACACCCACATCAGGCGGGCCCGCGGGCCGACCAGCGCGGCCACCCGCTCCTTCATCTCGCCGGCCGCCTTGTTGGTGAACGTGATGGCGATGATCTCGCCGGGATGGACGTCCCGTGCGGCGAGCAGGTACGCGATCCGGTGGGTGAGCACCCGGGTCTTGCCGGATCCCGCACCGGCCACGATCAGCAACGGGGAGCCGGCGTGGCTGACCGCGTCGCGCTGCGGCCCGTTCAACCCGTCGAGGAGCTGCCGCGGATCGAGGCGGGCGGAGGCCGACCCGGGGCGGTTCGGACGGGCCGGCGCGGACTCCGGCGCGGGCGGGGACGCGGGGATGTCGAAGAGAGGATGCATCGCGCGACAAGTCTATGCCGCCAGCCGGACACTTCCCGACCGGTGCGACCCGCTCGTCGAGGCCGCCTGCGAAAGCCACGACGTCAGGATCGGCGCCGGGATCCTTGCGTACCGGGGACCGACGTGGGCATACTCGACGGCGTGATCGCTGTGCGCTACTACTTTTACTACGGCACCGGGAGTCCGGCTGCCGTGGGTCGCGCCTGATCGATCAGACCTGCGAAAAGCCCCGGGCTCCTGGAGTCCGGGGCTTTTTCGTCCCGGGTTGCGGGCACGGGGCACCACAGCGCGAGAGGTACCCGATGATGACAGACGTGGTGGAGCAGAACGGCGGCCCGGCCCAGCCGGACCCGGCACCGGTCCCGGCGAAGGGGGACGTGTCGGAGGCGGGCCCCCCGGGGGAATCCGGCGACCCGGCCGATGCGCGCACCGGCACCGTGGAGCCGAACGCCGCCGCGCGGATTGTGCAGATCAGGGAGCGGATCGACGAGATCGACCACGCGTTGATCACGCTCTGGCAGGAGCGGGCAGCGCTGTCGCGGGAGGTCGGCGCGACGCGGATGGCCTCCGGCGGCACGCGCCTGGTGCTCTCCCGGGAGCGGGACATCCTGGAACGCTTCCGGCTCGCGCTCGGCGCCGACGGCACGCAACTGGCGTTGCTGCTGCTGCGGGCGGGGCGCGGCCCGCTCTGAGGGCCCGGCGGGCCCCCGACAGACGGAACCGCCTGCCGTCGTCGTGATGACGGCGGCAGGCGGTTCCGGTGACTCAGGCCTCGTGGGTGGCGACGATCTCGCGCCGTTCCGCGAAGTGGCAGGCACTCGGATGGTCCGAGTCGCCCCGGATCTCCAGCAGCGGATCCTGCTGGGCGCAGACCTCCTGCGCCTTCCAGCAGCGGGTCCGGAACCGGCAGCCCGAGGGCGGGCTGATCGGCGACGGCACGTCACCCGTGAGCCGGATGATCGTCTTGTTGTTCCGCTGGGTCGGGTCCGGCACCGGCACGGCCGAGAGCAGCGCCTGGGTGTACGGGTGGGTCGGCCGCTCGTAGATCTCGTCCTCGGTGCCGATCTCGACGATCTTGCCGAGGTACATCACCGCCACGCGGTCCGACAGGTGGCGGACCACCGACAGGTCGTGGGCGATGAAGACGTACGACAGCCCCAGCTCACCCTGCAGCTTTTCCAGCAGGTTCATGACCTGGGCCTGGATGGAGACGTCCAGCGCCGAGACGGGCTCGTCGCAGACGATCACCTCGGGCCGCAGCGCGAGCGCCCGGGCGATGCCGATGCGCTGACGCTGACCGCCGGAGAACTGGTGCGGGTACCGGTTGATGTGCTCCGGGTTCAGACCGACCAGGTCGAGCAGCTCGCGGACCTTGGCCCGACGGCTACCCCGGGGTGCCACCTCCGGGTGGATCTCGAACGGCTCACCGATCAGGTCACCGACCGTCATCCGCGGGTTCAGCGAGGTGTACGGGTCCTGCATGACCAGCTGGATCTGCCGACGCAGGCGACGCAGCGCCCCACCGGAGAGCTTGGAGATATCCTGGCCCTTGTAGACCACGCTGCCGGCGGTCGGCTTCTCCAGGTTCATGAGAACCCGGGCGAGGGTCGACTTGCCGCAGCCGGACTCGCCGACGACACCGAGCGTCTCGCCGGCCCGCAGACCGAACGAGACCCCGTCGACGGCCTTGACGTGGCCGACGGTCTTCTTGAACACCACACCCTGGGTGACGGGGTAGTGCTTGACCAGGTCACGGACCTCGAGGATGTTCTCAGACACGGTTCACCAGCTCCTCGGCGAAGTGGCAGGCACTGGCCCGGGCGTGGCCCACCTGAAGCAGCGGGGGGACCTTCTCCCGGCACACCGGCTGAGCCATGGGGCAGCGCGGGTTGAACGGGCAGCCCGGCGGGATGTTCATCAGGTTCGGCGGGAGACCCTTGATCGTCCGGAGCTGCTGCCCCTTCTCGTCGAGCCGCGGGATCGAGTCGATCAGACCCATCGTGTACGGGTGCGCCGGCTTGGCGTACAGGTCGTACACGTCGGCTTCCTCGACGATGCGGCCCGCGTACATGACGGCGATCCGGTCCGCGACGTCGGCGACCACGCCGAGGTCGTGGGTGATCAGGATCATGCCCATCTGCCGCTCACGCTGGAGCTCCGCGAGCAGGTCCATGATCTGGGCCTGCACGGTCACGTCGAGCGCGGTGGTCGGCTCGTCGGCGATCAGCACCTCGGGGTCGAGCGCCAGCGACATCGCGATCATCGCGCGCTGCCGCATACCACCGGAGAACTGGTGCGGATAGTTGTTGAACCGGCCCTTGGCGTTCGGGATCTTGACCTGGTCGAGCATCTCGATCGCGCGCTTCTTGGCCTCGGCGCGACCCATGCCCCGCCGGACCCGGAACTGCTCGGCGATCTGGAACCCGACGGTGAAGACGGGGTTCAGGGCGGAGAGCGCGTCCTGGAAGATCATCGCGATGCCCTCGCCGCGGATGCGACGGCGCTCCTCGCTGGACATGCGGAGCATGTCCTTGCCGTGGAAGCGGACCTGCCCACCGGTGACGAAGCCGGGGGGCGTGTCGAGGATGCCCATGATGGTCTGCGCCGTGACGCTCTTGCCGGAGCCGGACTCGCCGAGCACGGCGAGGGTCTCCCCCGCGTCGACGTGGTACGTGACCCCGTTGATGACCTTTGCGACGCCGTCCCGGGTACGGAACTCCACCCGCAGGTCGTCGACCTCGAGCAGCCGGCCGGGGGGACGCCCGGACCCGCCGGATCCCGGCGCGGACTGCTCGGACACGAGAATGTCGGACACTGGATCTCCCCTAGCGGAGTTTCGGATCGAGGGCCTCGCGGACCGCCTCACCGAGCATCACGAAGCTCAGCACTGCGGCGACGAGGAAGGCGGCGGGGAAGAACACCAGCCCCGGCGCGACCCGGATGAACTGCTGCCCGTCACTGATCATGATGCCCCAGGACACCACCGGCGACTTCAGGCCGACACCCAGGAACGACAGGGTGGCCTCGGCGCCGATGAACGAGCCGACCATGATCGTGCCGTAGACCAGCAGCGGGGCCAGGCAGTTCGGCAGCAGGTGCTTGAGGATGATCCGGCCGCTGCCGGCGCCCAGCGCGCGGGCCGCGACGATGTAGTCGGCCTCCCTGGTGGCGAGCACCGAGGAGCGCATCAGCCGCATCACGACCGGCCAGCTCAGCACGATCAGCGAGATGGTCACCAGGCCCATGATCTCGGTCTTGCTGTTGGCGCTGCCCGATCCGTTGAAGGTGGTGAGGATGACGATCGCGCCGAGCACGAACGGAATCCCGAAGAACACGTCGGCGACCCGGCTGAGCACCGTGTCGACCCAGCCACCGACGTAGCCGGAGATGATGCCCATGGCGCCGCCGACCAGCAGGGTGCCGACCACGGAGAGCACGGCGACCACGATGGAGGCACGGGCGCCGTAGATGACCCGGGCGTAGACGTCCCGGCCCTGCAGGTCGTACCCGAACCACGCGTCGCCGGACGCCTTGTTGAGGCTGCGCGAGAGCGCTCCGTTGACCGGGTCGCCCGGGGCGAACAGCGACGGAAAGGCCGCCATCAACAGAAAGATGACGATGATCGTCGCCGAGATCCAGAACAGCGGCTTGCGGCGCAGGTCGCGCCAGGCGTCACCGAGCAGACCACGAGGCTTCTCGTTGCCCTGCGGCCCGGGGGCGGCGGGGGTGTCGGTCGACTGGGCGGGAGGGGTGCTGACAATCGATGCGGTGCTTGGGTCACTCATAACGGATCCTCGGGTCCAGGGCGGCGTAGAGCAGGTCGACCAACAGGTTCATCACCAGATAGACGACCACCAGTACGACCACGATGCCAACCACGGTAGCGCTTTCCTTGGTGACGATCGCGCGGTAGACCTCGCGGCCGATTCCGTTGATGCCGAAGATGCCCTCGGTGACGATCGCGCCGCCCATCAGGGCGCCGAGGTCGGTGCCGAGCAGGGTGACCACCGGAATGAGCGAGTTGCGCAGCAGGTGCACACCGACGACCCGACGCATCGGGAGGCCCTTGGCGATGGCGGTGCGCACGTAGTCGGCGCGGCGGTTCTCCGCGATGCTCGTGCGGGCCACCCGGGCGATGTACGCCACCGACGCGCTACCGAGCACGAAGCCCGGGACGAGCAGTTCGGAGAACCGCATCTCGGACGAGACGGTGGGCTTGACGATGTGCCACTGCACGCCCAGCAGCCACTGCAGCACGAAGCCGACGACGAACACCGGCAGCGCGAGCAGGAAGAGGGTCGAGACCAGGACCAGGTTGTCCAGGAAACCGTTGCGGCGCAGACCGGTCAGGATGCCGGCGCCGAGGCCGATGACGGCCTCGATGGCGAGCGCGACCAGGGCCAGCTTCAGCGTGTTCGGGTACGCCGTGGCGATGATGTCGCCGATGTCGCGCTGCGAGAACGTCTGCCCGAAGTCGCCCTGGAGGAGGTTCTTCATGTAGTTGCCGTACTGCACGAAGACGTTCTGGTCCAGGTGGTACTTCTCGGTCATGTACGCGACGTACTGATCCGGGCAGCGGCGCTCGCCGCACTTGCCCGCGAACGGGTCGCCCGGAACGGACCAGACGAGCCAGTAGATCAGGAAGGTCGAGCCGATGAAGACGGGCACGAGTTGGAGCAGCCGTCTCAACAGATAACGGCCCATGGGGTGGTCCTCCAGACAGGGGGCGCGTCGGACGGCCGACACGGTGGTGACAGCGTGGCGAGTGGAGTGTTGTAGCACCCACTTGCGGAACGGCCCCGGGTCGGGCTCACCGGATGTGGCGAGCCCGACCCGGGGTCAGACCGTACGGATCAGAGCTCGACCGAGGTGATGTCGAGTTCGCCGACGTTGTTCAGCTCGAGCTTCTTGATCTTCTCCGAGTGGCCGGACTGCTGGCCGTAGAAGTAGATCGGGATGCTCGGGACGTCCTGGTCGACGACCTCGACGGCCTTGGCGAACGCCTCGTGCGAGGCCTCCAGGCTCGGCGCGGCGCTGGCCTGCTTGGCCAGGGCGTCGACCTGCGGGTTGCTGTAGAGGCCGTCGTTGGTGGAGCCACCCTTGACGTAGAGCGGGTTGACCCAGTTCTCCACGTCCGGGTAGTCCTGCTGCCAGGCGGCACGGTACGGGCCGGTCATCTTGTGGGCGTTGATGTTCTGCCGGAACACCGCGAAGGTCGGGATGCCCTCGGCGCGAGCGTTGATGCCGAGGTTCGTCTTGACCTGCTGCGCAACCGCGTCCATCCAGTCCTTGTGGCTGGAGTCCGAGTTGTAGTAGAAGACCATCTCGCCGGTGAAGCCGCCGGCCTCGGTCAGCAGCTGCTTGGCCGTGGTCGGGTCGAACTTGCAGGCGGTGCAGTTACCCGGCTTGGCGCCCGGGGTCAGCGGGTTCGCCCAGCTGTCGGCCGGCTTGCGGGTGCCGAAGAAGATCTTGTCCGAGATCTCCTGCCGGTTGATCGACAGCGAGACCGCACGACGCAGCTTCGGGTTCTGGAAGCGCTTGTCGTAGATCGGGAACGCGATGAACGCGGTCGTCGGGGTGACCGTGTTCAGGCCCCGGTCACCGAGGTCGGTCTTCCACTTGTCGCCGGCGAGCGCCGAGGTGGGGACGACCTCCATGAAGTCGAGGTTGTTGGCCAGCAGGTCGACATAAGCCGCGTTTTCGTCCTGGTACAGCTTGACGTCGACGTCCTTGATCTTCATCTTGTCACGCAGGGCGTAGTCGTCGAAGCGCGTGAGCTTGATGAGGACGTTGTCCTGCCACGAGACGAACTTCACCGGGCCGTTGCCGATCGGCTTCTTGCCGAACTCCTCGGGCTTCATGGTGAAGAACGCGTCCGGCAGCGGCATGAACGCGCTGTAGCCGAGCTTGGTCGGGAAGACCGCGGTCGGCGCGGCGAGGGTGACCTCGAAGGTCTGCTCGTCGATGACCTTCAGGCCGGAGAGCTCCTTGGCCGTCGGGGCCGGGGCCTTCTGCGGGCCGTCCGGGCCGTCCGGGTCCTCGGTGTAGGTCTTGTCGAAGCCCGCGATGTCCGAGAAGAAGGAGCCGTTCTGCGCGCCGTTCGGCGAGTACGCGGCCCAGTTCCAGGCGTCGACGAAGTTCTTCGCCTTCACCACGGTACCGTCGTGGAACTTGGTACCCTTCTTGATCTTGATCGTGAAGACCTTGGAGTCCTTGGTGTCGATGGACTCGGCCAGCGCGTTGCGCGGGGCCCCGCCGTCGTTCGGGTACTCGACCAGGCCGGTCCACAGCCAGTCGATGACCTTGCCACCGCCGGTCTCCGTGGTGTTCGACGGAACCAGCGGGTTCTCCGGCTGGACGCTGTGGATGACGATGCCGCCATCCTTGCTGGCGGCGGCGTCGCCGTCGCCGTCACCGCTCGAGCAACCGCTCGCGACAAGCGCGGCAGCCGCGCTGAGCGCGATCGCGCTCGTCGCCCGCTTCGAGACTCTCATTCGAGGGGCCTCCTCTTTCTAACCTGGTTCCGTCGTGGGTTTCACGCACGTTTGGGGGTGACACCGCCCGGCTACCCCGGGGCGGAGGTCGCCGGGACCACAGGGAAGTTTGCGGACACCCCTGATGTTCCGATCCGCCGGGCTCCCCACCCGACGGGGCACGACCCTACGCAGGCGTCGCGACCACGAACCCGCCGGGAAGCAGCGGAGATCATGGTCGTCTGCCGTACGGAGTGCCACACACCGAGGGTGAGGTGCTGCCACTGTGACACCCACTGGCCTCTTCCGTGAAGGTGCCGTTATCAAGCCGTTAGTTGCCCGCCACGATGTCGATACTTGAAAAATGATCATAAAACGGTCGGCGTGAGGGTCCACCACTCGACGTACATGACCTGCTGGAAGACCCGCGCGACGCTCAGATCCGGTTTCTGTGCGCTGCCCCGCGACCGAGATCGGCCAGTCCGTAGCCGATCGTGCGCGCACCGTTCTTTGCCCGTCCGGACGATGTCCGCGTCCGCTGCACGGGCACCAGCAACGGCTGGGTGGACGAGGGTGTCGCGGACGACTCTCTGATCACCAGTGGTCGCCACGACGACATCGGCCCCGGCCCCGCGCGCGCGGTGCCGGGGCCGATGGTGCGGCGCAATGGATCAGGCGGTGAAGCGGACCTTGCGGCGACGCACCACCAGAACGGCCACCGCGCCCGCGGCGAGCAGCAGCAGACCAGCGGTCGCCGCCGCCGCGATCGGCGAACCGGTCAGCGGCAGGCCGCCACCGTTGCTCGCCGGCGAGGTGGACGGGGCCGGGCTGGCCGGCTGCGCCGAGTCCGACGGGGTGGTCGACGGGGTGGTCGGCGAGGCCGACGCGCTCGGGGTCGGCGATGCGGTGGCCGGCGGCGTCGCGGTGACGGCGGCGAAGGTGGCCGCGGCCCGGGCGGTGACGGTGGCGCCGGTGCTGCCACCGAGGATCAGCTTCTGCGCCTTCTTCGGGCCGGTGAACAGGAACACGCGGCCGAAGGAGACCGAGTCCTGCGCGGTCAGGGTCACGTTTACCGTGCCGGCGGCCTCGGCGGCCAGCCAGAACTGCGCGCCGTTGGTGGTCGTGGTGACCGGCTTGCCCTCGGCGTCGACGGCGGTGCCGCCGGTGGCCGCGACGGTGATGACGCCCGCCGGGCCCTTCACCGTGAACGGACCGGCCTTGCCGCCGACCGTCGCGGTGGCGCTGGCCGGGTCGACAGACAGCTCGGCATGCGGCTCCGGCTGGTCGGTGGCGTTGTTGACGAGGTAGTCACGAACCCTCGTGATCACCTCGTACTGGTTACGGGGCTGCAGGTCCTTCTCCCAGGCGCCCAGCTCGATACCGTCGCTGAAGTGCCAGATGGCGGTCTGGGTACCGAAGTAGAGCAGGTTGTCGAGCTGCCTCTTGCCGATCTTGGTGTCCACGCCGGCGGCGGCGAGGAGCTTGGTGGAGTCGACGTTCGGGTAGCCGTGGGTGAGCACCCACTGCACCTTGCCGAGGTTCTTCACCTGGGACTCGTCCCAGGTGCCCTCCCCGTACGTGCCGTTGTTCTTCACGTTCGTGCGGTAGTCGATGCAGAACGCCGGCACCAGCTTGCCGTCGATCTTCAGGGCGAGCGCGGACGTGGTAAGCGTCTTGCCGTCGAGCTTCAGGATGACCTCGGTGTTCTTGACCACCTTGGCCACACCGGTGGCCGGGGCCGCGGCGGCCGCACCGGCCACGCCGAGCGCCAGGGCGCCGCCGGCGATGGCCGCCAGGGCGACCCGCGCCCAGTGTCGTCCTCGTTGTCCCAACATCAGAAGTGGTACCTCTTCCCCAGGGGTGACCCGCCATCGCGGGCACGCGCGTGAGCCGTCGTCTCCGCGGGATGTAACACCCACGCGCGGAAACGGGACCGGGGCAGTATGGAACCACGGATGATCGTTTGTCAGCCCCGCCCGGCGGCATCCGTGGCATGTGCCCGAATTGCCGGGGCGGAGGAATTATTGACCCGTAAGGCAAATAGTTGATGGTCAGGAGGCGGCGTAGCGGACTTCGGGCTTGCGGAACAAGGATTTCA
>NZ_JBNCKT010000097.1:0-21554 GCF_049841675.1 Micromonospora sp. DT4 | reverse complement strand
CCAGACCACCACAGAGCCCTCCAACAGCTGATCAGACAAGATCAACTTGCGGCGGCTTGACACAGGGCAACTCACGCCGCAACCTTAACGACGACCGTTTTGGCGAACTTGTCGTGGAGGCACTGCTGCCAGGGCTTGTCCCAGAGTTGCCAGAAACCGTCGGCGTAGCTCAGGCCGGGGATCAGCGAGCACGCCAGGTACTGCACGAGCCACCGGCGGCCGGCCATCCGCCGGTCGAGCGTGCCATTCGGGTCGAGCGGTACCACGCGCAGCTTCATGATCTTCTTGCCGAGCGTCTGGCCGCCGCGCTTGAGGTATTCCACGTGGTAGAGCCAGTAGAGCCCGAGCAGCACGACGAACAGCCCGAACTCGAACAGCAGGATCGGCAGGAAGAAGCTGGTGAAGAAGGTGGCCGGGTCGGGCTCCACGAGAGTGCCGTCCGGGTTGGTCCGGGTCATCTCGCTGAACATCCGCCACCACAGGATCAGTAAGACCGGCATGAACAGGACCATCGACACGACACTCGCCAGTGCCGTGTCGATGAGCCAGGCCAGCAGCCGGTCACCGAAGCTGGCCAGCGGCAGCCCGGCCGGGCTGAGCGCGGGCGGGCTGAGCGCGGGCGGGCTGAGCGCGGGCGGGGTGGCCGGCCAGTGTGGCGCAGGGTACCCAGGTGGGGCGTACTGCGGCGGCACGGCGTAGCCGGGTGGGGCGTACTGCGGCGGCACGGCGTACCCCTGGGGGATCTGTCCGGGCGGCGGCGCGACGCCGCCGGCGCCGGGCGGAGGCCCACCGACCGGCGGAGTCGGGTACGACGGAGGCTGCGTCACGCTCGACAGTGTTACAGGTTGCCGCGCGCTTCCTGCTCCCGCTCGATGGCCTGGAAGAGCGCCTTGAAGTTGCCCTTGCCGAAGCCCAGCGAGCCGTGCCGCTCGATCAGCTCGAAGAAGACGGTCGGGCGGTCCTGCACCGGCTTGGTGAAGATCTGGAGCAGGTAGCCGTCCTCGTCCCGGTCGACCAGGATCTTGCGCTCCTTGAGCTGCTCGATCGGCACCCGCACGTTGCCGATGCGGGCGCGCAGCTCCGGGTCCTCGTAGTACGAGTCGGGGGTGTCCAGGAACTCCACGCCGGCAGCGCGCATGGCGTCGACGCTGGCCACGATGTCGTTGGTGGCGACGGCGATGTGCTGGGCGCCGGGGCCCTGGTAGAACTCCAGGTACTCGTCGATCTGGGACTTCTTGCGGGCGATGGCCGGCTCGTTGAGCGGGAACTTCACCTTGCGGGTGCCGTTCGCGACGACCTTGCTCATCAGCGCCGAGTAGTCGGTGGCGATGTCGTCGCCGACGAACTCCGCCATGTTGGAGAAGCCCATCACCCGCTTGTAGAACTCCACCCACTCGTCCATCCGGCCCAGCTCCACGTTGCCGACCACGTGGTCGACGGCCTGGAAGAACCGCTTCGGCTGGACGCCGGCGTCGATCATCGGCTGCCGGTCGACGATCGGGCCGCGGGCCACGAAGCCCGGCAGGAACGGGCCGCGGTAGCGGGACCGGTCGACGAGCGTGTGGCGCGTGTCGCCGTACGCGGCGATGGCGGCCATCCGCACGGTGCCGTGCTCGTCGGTCACGTCGTGCGGCTCGACGACGCTGGCGGCGCCCTGCGCGACGGCGTGGGCGTAGGCGGCGTCGACGTTCGGCACCTCGAGCGCGATGTCGCTGATGCCGTCGCTGTGCTTCGCCACGTGCTCGGCGCCGTCGGCGTCGGGGCGCACCGCGCCGGTCAGCACGAACCGGGCCGAGCCGCTGGTCAGCACGTACTGGGCGTGGTCGCGGTAGCCCTGCTCCGGGCCCCGGTACGCCACGCAGGTCATGCCGAACGCGGTGGAGTAGTAGTGCGCGGCCTGCTTGGCGTTGCCGACCAGGAAGTGCACGTGGTCGAGCCCACGGACGGGGAACGGGTCGTGGCTGATGTCGTGGTCGACAGCGCCGACGAGCCGGTCGATGTCGACGTCCTCGGTCGACTGGGGTCGGTCGATCGCCTGGGTCATGGTGGCCTCCCTCGCGTACCGGCCGGCCTCGTGGGCCGGTTCTTCACCGAAGGATCGCGGTGCGGGCACCGGGTGGGCAACTGTCGGCATAAAGGCTGGTCAGGTTGCACATTCGGTATGGTCTGGACCCATGAAGGGTGAGCAGGCTGTACAGCTCGACGCGCTCGATGTCCGGTTGGTCGAACTGCTCGCCGAGGAGCCGCGGATCGGGGTGCTGGAGTGCTCCCGGCGGCTCGGCGTGGCCCGGGGCACCGTGCAGGCACGGCTGGACAAGCTCATCGACCGGGGCGTCATCCTGGGCTTCGGTCCGGAGATCTCGCCGGCCGCGATCGGGTTCGGGGTGACCAGTTTCGTCACGCTGGAGATCAGCCAACGGCAGGGCCACGACCCGGTCACGGCACATCTGGCGGCGATCCCCGAGGTGCTGGAGGCGCACACCATCACCGGTTCCAGCGACCTGCTCTGCCGGATCGTGGCCCGCTCCAACACCGACCTGCAACGGGTCATCGACCAGATCGTCTCGTTCACCGGCATCACCCGCGCCTCGACGATCATCGCGCTGGCGGAGCAGATTCCCTACCGCACGCTCCCACTGGTCCGCAGCGCCGTAACACCTTCCGGCGCAGAAAGCGCGGCGACACGGCGGCGCGGGCGTACGGAAGATCCGTGATCGTGGCTACGGTGTGCGGGTGGCGAAGGGGAGCGTGCGCGTCGGGCTGCTGGCCGGCCTCGCCGTGGTCGTCGCCCTCGCCGCCACCGGCGTCTGGAATCCGTTCCCCGGTATCTGGGACTGGGTGGACCGCAGTGAACCCATCTCCGAGCCGGACGTCGTCTGGCAGCAGCGGGTCGGTGGCACCCCGCGCAGCGTGACCATCGCCGGCGACACCGTCGTGGTCGAGCAGCGCAC
The DNA here is from genome assembly GCF_049841675.1 of Micromonospora sp. DT4. Classification (NCBI taxonomy): domain Bacteria; kingdom Bacillati; phylum Actinomycetota; class Actinomycetes; order Micromonosporales; family Micromonosporaceae; genus Micromonospora; species Micromonospora sp. DT4. Next base: position 18,603 of record NZ_JBNCKT010000097.1, on the reverse strand, counting down.
CCGGGTGGAGGCCCGCAGCCTGGCCACCGGCGCCCAGCTCTGGGAACGCAAGGCGGACTGGTCGGCGGTCGCCGGCGGCGACCGCGACTCGGTCGTCGCCGTGGGCAAGCTCCTGGTTAAGGGGTACGAGCTGCTCGACCCGACCACCGGGGCGACCCGGCGGCGCGACGACGACGCCGTGGCCGTGTGGACGTACCGGAACCTGCTGCTGGACGCCCGCTGCACGGACGCCACCGACTGCACCCTGAGCGCGTGGGACCCGCGCGGCACCACGCCACTGTGGACGGCCTTCCTGCCCGGCGTGCACAGCGGCCTCCTCGCCGACAACCCCGGCCTGCGCGGCACGCGCCGGCTCACCGCCACCCGCATCGACGACGGGGTGGCCGGGCCGGAGGCGGCGCCTCCGCTGCTCGGCTTCCCGGTCGACGGCCGCGTGCACGTCGTCGACACCGCCACCGGTCGGGTGCTACAGAACGTCGAGCCCGGCCGGGACGAGCGCATCTCGGTGGTGGGCGGCCGCATGCTCCGGATCGCCGCCCGCTCGCAGGACGGCACCTGTTACTTCGCCATCTCGGCCCGGGACCCGGCGACCGGGCAGGAGGCGTGGCAGCGGGCCGGGGTCAACCTGCGTACCGCCGACACCGCCGGCTGCGTCCAGCGCGAGGACCCGCAGGGCGCCCGGAACGTGCTGATCGGCGTCGGCCCGGACGGCCGTGAGGCGGTCATCGACGGGTACGACGGGCGGCTGCTCTGGGTCGGCGAGGCGAGCACCAAGCTCGTCGCCGTCGACGACCGCTACGCCGTGTTCCGCTCCGCGGACAAGCGCTCGGTGGTGTCCCGTGAACTCGGCGTCGACCGGGTGCGCTGGACCCGGCCGGCCAGCGCCAAGGCGGGGGCGGCGCTCACCCCGTACGCGGCGGTGCTCGCCGACGAGAAGCCGTCGAGGCTGGTCGCCCTCGACCCGCGCACCGGGCGGGAGCTGGCCGTCCTGCGTACCTCCGCGAACGCACTCGCCGTCGGCTCGCAAGGCATGATCATCGGCGAGGGTCGGGAGATCGGGTACGTCCGCTTCGGCGCTACGCCCGGCGCTCCCGTCCCGCCTCCCGGCGACGGTGGCAACCCCGGCCCGGGCGGCACCCGCCCCGGGGCGGGCGACGACGGCAACGGTGACTGCGGGCCCAAGGGTGAGTTGTGCACCGAACCGGACGGCGGCAAGGACGGCTGAGTGGGCGGTATCCGCTGCGCTGAGCGCGGCCGAGCCCGGCGGATGAGAGCGGCGTCCCAGACCCAGCCCGGCGGGTGGGAATGATCGCCCGGTCTGCCCTAGGCTTGCCGCTCATGAGCAGTGCCGCCGCATTCTCGTACGCCCCCCTGCTGCCGACCGGCCCCGACCAGACGGAGTATCGACTGGTCACCGACGAGGGCGTGGACGTCGTACACGGCCCGGGGGGTCGTCGTTTCCTCACCGTGGAGCCGGCCGCGCTCACCGCGCTGACCGCCGAGGCGATGCACGACATCGCCCACTTCCTGCGCCCCGCGCACCTGGCGCAGCTCCGGGCGATCATCGACGATCCGGCCGCGTCGCCGAACGACCGGTTCGTCGCGCTGGACCTGCTGCGCAACGCCAACATCGCCGCCGGCGGGGTGCTGCCGATGTGTCAGGACACCGGCACCGCGATCGTGATGGGCAAGCGCGGCCGACACGTGCTGACCGACGGCGCGGATGCCGAGGCCATCTCGCGGGGCGTCTACCAGGCGTACACGAGGCTCAACCTGCGCTACTCCCAGCTCGCCCCGCTGACCATGTGGGACGAGCGGAACACCGGCAGCAACCTGCCGGCCCAGGTGGAGCTGTACGCCGAGGACCCGGACGGGCACCCGGACGCGTACAAGTTCCTGTTCATGGCCAAGGGGGGCGGCTCGGCCAACAAGTCGTACCTCTACCAGGAGACCAAGGCGCTGCTCAACCCGACGCGGATGATGCAGTTCCTGGAGGAGAAGCTGCGGTTGATCGGCACCGCCGCCTGCCCGCCGTACCACCTGGCCATCGTCATCGGCGGCACCTCCGCCGAGTACGCCCTGAAGACCGCGAAGTACGCCTCCGCGAAGTACCTGGACGCCCTCCCGACGCAGGGCTCGATGAGCGCCCACGGCTTCCGCGACCTGGAGCTGGAGGCGCAGGTGCTGGAGCTGACCCGCAACTTCGGCATCGGCGCGCAGTTCGGTGGGCGCTACTTCTGCCACGACGTACGGGTGGTCCGGCTGCCCCGGCACGGCGCGTCGTGCCCGGTGGCGATCGCCGTCTCCTGCTCGGCCGACCGGCAGGCGGTCGCCAAGATCACCCCGTCGGGCGTGTGGCTGGAGCGCCTGGAGACCGACCCGGCGCGGTTCCTGCCCGACGTCACCGACGACGCGCTCGACGCCGAGATGGTCGTCCGGGTCGACCTGAACCGGCCGATGGACGAGATCCGCGCCGAGCTGTCCAAGTACCCGGTGAAGACGCGTCTGTCGCTGTCCGGCCCGCTCGTGGTGGCCCGGGACATCGCCCACGCCAAGATCGCCGAGCGGCTGGACGCCGGTGAGCCGATGCCGCAGTACCTGCGCGACCACGCCGTGTACTACGCAGGCCCGGCGAAGACCCCCGAGGGGTACGCGTCCGGCTCGTTCGGCCCGACCACGGCCGGCCGGATGGACGCGTACGTGGAGAAGTTCCAGGCGGCCGGCGGTTCGCAGGTGATGCTGGCCAAGGGCAACCGGTCGGGTCAGGTGACCCGCTCCTGCCAGCAGCACGGCGGCTTCTACCTCGGCTCGATCGGCGGGCCCGCAGCCCGCCTCGCCCAGGACTGCATCAAGCACGTCGAGGTGCTCGAATACCCCGAGCTGGGTATGGAGGCGGTCTGGAAGATCGAGGTGCAGGACTTCCCCGCCTTCATCGTGGTCGACGACAAGGGCAACGACTTCTTCGCCGAGGTCACCAAGCCGGTCCTCACCATCGGCCACCGCTGACCGGTCCGACACGCCAAGAGGCGCCAGGCGTTCGCCTGGCGCCTCTTGCGTCGGTAGTACCTCCGCCGACATCGGTGCGCCCGTCCGCTGGGTGGTGGTGCCGGACCAGCACGATGTCGTGCGGCTGCTCGCCGAGTTGGGCTGACGGATTATCTGCGGGCCGGCCACGGGGGTGCGGCAGGATGGTACGCGTGCAGACTTCAGAGACGACCGGTTACCGGATCGAACGTGACTCGATGGGCGAGGTGGAGGTACCCGCCGAAGCGCTGTGGCGGGCGCAGACCCAGCGCGCGGTGCAGAACTTCCCGATCTCCGGACGGGGTATCGAACCCGCCCAGATCAAGGCCCTGGCCCAGATCAAGGGCGCCGCAGCCGAGGTCAACGGTGAGTTGGGCGTGATCGACGCCAACGTGGCCGCCGCGATCGCCGCCGCCGCCGCGCACGTGGCCGACGGCGGGTACGACGACCAGTTCCCGGTCGACGTGTTCCAAACCGGTTCCGGAACGTCGTCCAACATGAACGCCAACGAGGTGATCGCGACCCTGGCGAGCCGGGAGCTGGGCTCCCCGGTGCACGCGAACGACCACGTCAACGCCTCCCAGTCCAGCAACGACGTGTTCCCGTCCTCGATCCACCTGGCGGCCACCCAGTTCATCGCGGCGGACCTGCTGCCGTCGCTGACCCACCTCGCCGAGGCGCTGGAGGGCAAGGCGTCCGAGTTCGAGACGGTGGTGAAGGCGGGACGTACGCACCTGATGGATGCCACGCCGGTCACCCTCGGCCAGGAGTTCGGTGGGTACGCCGCCCAGGTCCGCTACGGCATCGAGCGGTTGGAGGGCTCGCTGCCCCGGCTGGCCGAGCTGCCGCTGGGCGGCACCGCCGTGGGCACCGGTATCAACACGCCGCTCGGCTTCGCCGCCGCCGTGATCGGCAAGCTGCGCGAGTCGACCGGGCTGCCGCTGTCCGAGGCGCGCAACCACTTCGAGGCGCAGGGTGCCCGCGATGCCCTCGTGGAGACCTCCGGGCAGTTGCGGACCATCGCGGTGGGCCTCTACAAGGTCGCCAACGACATCCGCTGGATGGGCTCCGGCCCCCGGGCGGGCCTGCGGGAGCTGCGCATCCCCGACCTCCAGCCCGGCTCGTCGATCATGCCCGGCAAGGTCAACCCGGTCGTGGCCGAGGCGATGCGGCAGGTGTGCGCCCAGGTCATCGGCAACGACGCGACGGTCGGTTTCGCCGGCTCACAGGGCGACTTCGAGCTGAACGTCATGCTTCCGGTGATGGGCCGCAACCTGTTGGAGTCGATCCGGCTGCTGGCCGCGGCGAGTCGGCTGTTCGCCGACCGCCTGGTGGCCGGGCTGGTCGCGGACGCCGAGGTCTGCCTCGCGTACGCCGAAGGCTCACCGTCGATCGTCACCCCGCTGAACCGCTACCTCGGGTACGACGAGGCCGCTTCCATCGCCAAGGAGGCGCTGGCGAAGCAGGCGGCCATCCGCGAGGTGGTCCTTGCCCGAGGGCACGTCGACTCCGGCAAGCTCACCGAGACCCAGTTGGACGAGACCCTGGACCTGCTCCGGATGACCCACCCCTGACCGGTTGCCGGGCGACTCCTCGCCGACCGGCTCAGGGCGGGTCGCCGCGCGGCGTTGCCCAGGCGAGGAACCGCGCGTAGAGGGCCTTCGGGTCCGGGCCGTCGTGCGGGTTGAGCCGGTACAGGTCGGCGGCCGCATCGCGCAGGACCGTGCACAGGTAGATGCTCAGGGCGATCCGGTCGTGGGCGTACTCCTGGCGGAGGGCGAGTCGGGCCACCGGGGAACGGCCACGGCGCGGCGCAGACCCGGCAGAGCCACAACGGCCGCAACGGCAGGTGCGGTCGGTGCCGGCTCTGTTGGCCGTTTGGAGTTGATCGCCGGCGGGTTGGAGAGTGGTCGGGCATGGCCGATGGGCAGATGACGGCGGCGGCGTTCCTGGTCGCGGAGCTGCGCCGGGCGCGGGCTCGCCGAGGTTGGAGCCAGGACGAGCTGGCCAAGGCAGTCAACTACTCGCCGTCGATGGTCAGCGCGGTCGAGCTGGGCCAGCAGCCGCTGCTTCCGCGCGACGTGAGGCAGCAGTTTCCCCGAAGTTGCGCGGATCTTGCGGGTAATCGGCTCGACGGTCGGCGAGGGCCGGCGGGGTGATGCGGGCGTGTGGGACGGCGAGGGTGCGGGTGCTACGCCACGCACCACCGTCCGGGACGAGCAGTTGCCGAAGCTGCTCGCGCAGTACGAGCGGCATCCCGGCCTGGGGCGTTGGGCGGCGCTCGACCGGGCGTCCGGCGAGTTCCTGGGCTGGTTCGCCCTCGATCCGTCGGAGGATGGCGCGGAGGCCGAGTTGGGCTACCGGCTGCGCCGCTCCGCGTGGGGGCGTGGCCTCGCGACGGAGGGGTCGCGGGCCCTGGTTCGGTACGCCCTCGACGTCGTCGGGGTGCGGCGGGTGTGGGCCCAGACGATGGCGGTCAACGAGCGGTCCCGCCGGGTGATGGAGAAGGCCGGGCTGCGTCACGTGCGCACGTTCCACCTGGACTTCGACGACCCGATCCCGGGGACCGAGCACGGCGAGGTGGAGTACGAGCTACGGGCCGACGTCGCTCAGGACCGGCCGGCGGCTCTGCGGGCCCGGTAGGCGGTCACGGCCGCGCGGTTGCCGCAGCCGGCCTCGCAGAATCGACGCGACCGGTTTCGGGACAGGTCGATGACGACGTTGTCGCAGTCCGGGTACTCGCAGATCCGCAGCCGGCTCAGCTCACCCATCCGGACCAGGTCGGCGATCGCCATCGCCGCCTCCACCGCCATCCGGGTGGCCAGCGGCGCGTCGCGGGGCACGGCGTGCAGATGGTACGGCTCGTCGTCGTGCTCGATGAGCTGCGGGAGCGCCCGGTGTTCCCGCAGCAGGCTGTTGATGATGTCGACGACCTCGGGCGGTTCGGCGTGCCAGATCCGGCGCAGGCGGGGCCGCAACTGCCGTACGGCACGCAGTTCGGCGTCGGTGTGCTCGTGCCGGCCGCTGTAGGCGTGCCGGGCGAAGAACGCGTCCAGCGCGGCGACGTCGGGCAGCAGCTCGCCGTCCCGGCCCGCGGTGTTGACGAGCGCGGTGGCGGCGATCAGCGAACACTCGGTGTCATGAGCGAATAGCAACTTGACTCCTGTCACGATGGCCGTCTAGCGTCACAGGCATAAGGATAGTTTGCTCATGACACCCATGTCGCAGCGAGGAGTGCGAGATGCAGTCCCGACCCGCCGCCGGCGCCGTGCTGGCGCTGCTCTCCGCCGTCACGTTCGCCACCTCGGGCACCTTCGCCCGGTCGCTCATCGAGGCCGGCTGGTCGGCCGAGGCCGCAGTCGTCGCCCGGGTCGGCGTGGCCGCCCTGGTGCTGGCGATCCCCGCCCTGCTGTCGCTGCGCGGCAGGTGGCACGTGTTGCGCGGCAACAGCGCGGCGGTCGTGATGTTTGGGCTGCTCGGGGTGGCCCTGGCGCAGGTGTGCTTCTTCAACGCCGTGCGCTACCTGCCGGTCGGCATCGCGCTCCTGCTGGAATATCTGGGCATCATCCTCGTCGTGGGCTGGATGTGGCTGCGGCACGGCCAGCGCCCCCGCCGGCTCACCGTGGCCGGTTCCGCCGCCGCGCTGTGCGGGTTGGCGTTCGTCCTGGATCTCACCGGCAACGCCAGCTTCGACCCGGTCGGCGTGCTGTGGGGGCTGGGTGCCGCGTTCGGCCTGGCCGGCTACTTCGTGCTCGCCGGTCGGGTGGACCCCCGACTGCCCTCGGTCGCCATGGCCAGCGGCGGGATGGCCGTCGGCGCCGCCGTGCTGCTCCTCGTCGGGCTGACCGGGTTGCTGCCGCTGCGCGCCACGTTCGGCGAGGTCACGTTCGCCGGGCACCGCACCACCTGGCTGCTGCCCATCGTCGGGCTCACCCTCGTCGCCGCCGTGATCGCGTACCTCGCCGGCATCGCCGGCACCCGCGTCCTCGGCCCCCGGCTGTCGTCGTTCGTGGGACTGACCGAGGTGCTGTTCGCGGTGCTCATCGCGTGGCTGTTCCTCGACGAACTGCCCACCGCCTGGCAACTCCTCGGCGGCCTGCTGATCGTCGCCGGGGTCGCCCTGGTGCGCCTCGACGAACTGCGCGGCGTACCCGCGCCCGCCACCGGCGAGCCCGCGGTGGCGGCCACCGCCCGGTGAGGTCACCGTCCGGTGAGGTCACCGTCCGGTGAGAGAGTGGGTGCCGTGCTGACCACCGTGGTGTTCGACGCCGACGAGACCCTGCTCGACCTGCGGCCGGCGGTCACCGGCGGGTTGGTGGCCGTCCTCGACGAGATGCGGCGTCGCACACCGGCTGCGGCCGGCGTGACGCTCGCCGAGCTGGAGTCCGACTGGGGAGCGGTCTTCGGGGAGCTGAGCGCCGCCCCGGTGCGGGAGATCCGCCGCGCCGCGCTGGCCCGGTCGCTGGCCCGCGCCGGCCTCGACGACCACCTCGACGAGATCGCCGCCCTCTTCTTCGCCCGCCGGTTCGCCCTCACCCGACCCTTCCCGGACGTCCCGCCGGCGCTGGCGACGTTGCGCGGCCGGTACACCCTGGGCTACGCCACCAACGGCAACAGCCGCGCCGAACGCTGCGGGCTCGCCGGCGAGTTCGCCTTCGAGGTGTACGCGCACGAGGACGGCCTGCCCAAGAAGCCTGCCCCGGAGTTCTACGCGGCGGTGGTCGAGGCCGCTGGGGCACCCGCCGAGCAGATCGTGTACGTCGGTGACTCGTGGGAGCACGACGTGGTGGCACCACGGTGGGCCGGCCTGCGGTCGGTGTGGCTGAACCGGTACGGGCTTTCCCGCCCGGCCGGGTTCACCCCCGACGCCGTGGTGTCCACCATGAGTAATCTTCCAGAGGCCCTGGCCGAGCTGCCGCCGGCATCGTCCGACCGGCTGGACGTGGGCATCGGGCTGGGCGGATGAAGGAGAGATTCACCGCCATAACGGACGTTCACCTGGCGTAAACCCGCGGGGTGTTGTGTGATGGCGCCACGTCCCTCAACGAGAGGATTCGATGTGGTGAGCAAGCGCTTCACCGCCGGCGCTGTCGCGACCGCGGCAGTACTGGCACTTACGGCAGCGAGCCTGGGTGTACCGGCCAGCGCCGCGCCGAGCACGTCTCGCACCTTCACCGTCGTCGCCGAGGACGGGGTCGCCGCCGACACGGCCGTCGCCGCGATCCGGGCCGCCGGCGGGACCGTGGTGTCCTCGTCCGACGAGGTCGGCATGTTCCAGGTCACCAGCGACCGGGCCGACTTCGCCTCCCGGGCGGCCGCAGCGCCAACCCTGATCGGCGCCGCCGAGCAGAAGGCCATCGGCCGCAAGCCCAAGCTGGACCGGGTCGAGCAGGAGCACCTGTTGACGGCGTCGGCCGCAGCGGGCGCCGCAGCCCGGCGCGGTGCCACGATGGACCCGCTCGACGACAAGCTCTGGGGCCTGGAGATGATCCGGGCCGACAGGGCCCGCAAGGTCGAGCCCGGTGACCGCCGGGTGACCGTCGGCGTGCTGGACACTGGCGTCGACGCGAGCAACCCGGATATCGCGCCCAACTTCAACTGGGCGTTGTCGCGCAACTTCGCGCCCGACCGGACCGACGTGGACGGCCCCTGCGAGGTGCCGAGCTGCCTCGACGCGGTGGGCACCGACGACGGCGGGCACGGCACCCACGTGGCCGGCACCATCGGCGCGGCAGCCAACGGCTTCGGCCTCTCCGGTGTCGCTCCGAACGTCTCGCTGGTCGAGCTGAAGGGTGGCCAGGACTCCGGCTACTTCTTCCTCGACCCGGTCGTCAACGCGCTGGTCTACGCCGGGCGCTCCGGGATCGACGTGGTCAACATGTCGTTCTACGTCGACCCATGGCTCTACAACTGCACCGCCAACCCGGCCGACTCCCCCGAGGCGCAGGCCGAGCAGCGGGCCATCGTCAAGGCCATGAAGCGGGCGCTGGTCTTCGCCCACAACAAGGGCGTCACCCTGGTCGGTGCGCTCGGCAACAACAACGAGGACCTGGGCGCGCCGCGTACCGACACGTCCAGCCCCGACTACGGCGCCGACCCGTACCCCCGCCCGATCGACAACAACAGCTGCTGGGACCTCCCCGCCGAGGGCCCGCACGTCATCGGTGTGTCGTCGGTCGGCCCGTCCGGCAAGAAGGCCGACTACTCCAACTACGGCACCGAGCAGATCTCGGTCGCCGCGCCGGGCGGCTGGTTCCGCGACGGCTTCGGCACGGACGCGTTCCGCACCGACGCCAACATGATCCTGTCGTCGTACCCGAAGCACGTGCTTCAGGAGGAGGGCTCGGTCGACGCCGACGGCAACATCGTCGCCGGCTTCGAGGAGTCCGTCTTCAAGCAGTGCAAGGCCAACGGTGAGTGCGGCTACTACACCTACCTCCACGGCACCTCGATGGCGTCCCCGCACGCCGCCGGTGTCGCCGCGCTGATCGTCAGCCGGTACGGCAAGCCGCAGGGCCGGGGTGGCTTCGGCATGTCGCCGGACCAGGTCGAGCAGCACCTCTACCGCACGGCGGCCGAGCACGCCTGCCCGGAGCCGCGCCTGCAGCAGTACCGCAACGAGGGCCGTGACGAGACCTACGACGCGTACTGCGCCGGTGGGCTCAACTTCAACGGCTTCTACGGGTACGGGATCGTCGACGCGTACGCGGCGGTGAAGACCCCGCTCAAGCCCAACGCCCGCCCGTAACGCACCGCCCGCAGGGCCCGGCCGGCGCTTGTCGGCCGGGCCCTGCCGCGTGCGGCGCCGGCGGTGGGGAGATCGACTCGGGATCGCCGATGTGGCGGTAATCAGGTGGAGGGGATACCCCCACATCGGCGAACTGGGGTCGATCACGGTGGGTGTGATCAGCGGCGCCAGCCGCGGGAGATCAGGGCCGAACGCACCTCGTTGAGCACGGCGGGAAACTCCTCGTGGAGCCGCCTGCCGGTCACGTGCAGCACCAACCAGCCTGCTCCGACGAGGAGGTTGAGTCGTCGACGGTCGAGGTGCAGTTGCTCGGGGTCGGCGTGCCGTTGGCCGTCGTACTCCACGGCCACCCGGAACTCGGGCCAGGTCAGGTCGGGGTGGCCCACCAACCCGCCCGGCAGTCGAATCGGGTGTTGGGTGACCGGTCGGGGGAGCCCGCCCATCACCAGACGCACCCGCAGTTGCGACTCGGGTGGCGACTGCGCTCCCGGATCGGCGAGGTCGAAGATCCAGCACGCACGTCGTCCGCCGGGCCGGTCGACATTGGCGGTGGCGACAGCCGTCAGCGCGGCCCGGCTGGTCAAACCCCCCGCGAGCAGTGAGTCAACGATCCCGACCGCGCGCAGCGGAGCCAACCAGACCGCCGTCTCCCACGCCGCCGATGCTGGATTGGTCCGGCGGAGGGCAGCTTCGTCGGGTCGTGCGCCGGGTCGGACGTTGACCGGGGCGGGTGGTCCCGCACCGGGCCGGGTGTTGACCGGGACGCTTGGTCGTGCGCTGGGGCGGGTGTTGATCGGGATGGTTGGTCGTGTGTCGGGCGTGGCGCGCACTGGCACGGGGGTCTGCGGGCCGGTCGGCGCAAGTGGTGGCGTCGCAGCGGAATCGGGGCCGATCACGTGTACCTGTAGGCCAGGTCGAGAGTCGACGCGGGCGGCCTTCGGCACCAGCACGTGCACGTCGTCGTCGAAGCCGGCGGCGTGCTCGATGCCGTGCAGGTAGGCCGACGACGGGCCGGCTATCAACGAGTGCGGTGGCAGCCGCAGGGCCGCGGCGCGGCAGGCCAGTTCGTGGTTGCGTTCGAGGCGGGCGTCCGCGTACACGTCATGGCGCAGTCGAACCCACGACGAGCCGCGTAGCTGGTGCCGGGTGATCAGGCCCTGTTGAGTCACTGCGGAGCCACGGAAGACCTGCCAGGCGAGGGTGGGAGGCCGGTGCGGGTGTGGAGGCATGCGGCCAGCCTGTGACGCCAGAGGGGGTGGCCGACACCCCTGTGGACAGCGCCGGAGGAGTGCGCTGCACGTGTCTGTGGACAACCGCCAAGAAGCGGATGGACGTGTTATACGGCGAGACCGTCACCAGCTCGCTGTAGTGGCGGTAACGGCTCTGCGCGTGGGTGATGGTGTCGACGAAGGCGCCCGATGGCACCACATCGGCGATCTGGAGTTGACCGAGCACCGGAGGATCGGGCGGGCAGGCGCTCGGTCGGGTCAGCGGAGGGCGGCTGACACGGCGGTCGCGGCGGCGAGCACCTGGGGGCCGACCAGGTCGACGTCCAGCGGGGCGAGCGCGACCACGCCGACGCTGGCCTCCAGGCCCGGTACGCCGAGCACCGGTGCGGCCACCCCGTACGCCCCGGCCTCCAACTCCCCGCTGCTGCTCACCGGCTCGGACGCGCCGCCCCTGCCGGCGAGGATGGCCCGACCCGCGGCGCCTCGGTCCAGGGGATGCCGTGCCCCGGTTCGGTACGCGACGTGGAACGACGTCCAGCTCGGCTCGACCACGGCCAGGGCGACACCCTCGTCGCCCTCCACCACTGTCAGGTGCGCGGTGGCGCCGGCCCGCTCGGCGAGCCGGCGTAGCGCGGGCATCGCCCCCTCGGCGAACAGCGGCTGGGCGCGTCGGGCCAGGTGCAGCACCCCGGCCCCGAGGCGGAGCCGGCCGTCGCCGGCGCGGCGCACCATGCCGTGCCCGATCAGCGGGCCGACCAGCCGATAGACGGCCGCCCGTCCGATGCCGAGTCGCGCCGCCACCTCGGTGACGGTCAAGCCCGTCGGCGCGTCGGCGACCAGGTGCAGCAGTCGCAGTCCCCGGTCCAGGGTTTGGGCCGTCTCTCCGACCCGCCCCGACACCGCATCGGTCCGTCCGGCGTCGGCCCGCCCCGTGACTGTCCTGGACCGGCCGGGGGTGGCCTGCTCGCCGGGTGCGCCGGGTCGGGCGGGTGGCTCGGCGGGGTGTGCGGTCGCGTCCACGCCTGGCAGCGTACGACCCGGCACCGGCGGACCCGGACAGGCGCGGACGGCTACCCTTGTACGGTGACGCTACGCCTGTATGACACCGCCACCCGATCGGTGCGGGACTTCGTCCCGCGGGAAGCCGGCAAGGTGGGGGTCTACCTGTGTGGTCTCACGTTGCAGGCGCCGCCGCACATCGGCCATCTTCGCTCGGGCGTCAACTACGACGTGCTGCGCCGATGGCTGCTGGCCGCCGGTTACGAGGTCACGTTCATCCGCAACCTGACCGACATCGACGACAAGATCCTCGTCAAGGCGGGGGAGCAGGGTCGACCGTTCTGGTCGATCGCGTACGCCAACGAGCTGCTGCTCGCCGAGTCGTACCGGGCGTTGAACGTGCTGCCGCCCACCTACGAGCCGCGCGCGACCGGGCACATCCCGGAGATGCACGAGCTGATCACGAAATTGATCGCGGACGGGCACGCGTACCCGGCCACCGACGGCTCCGGCGACGTCTACTTCGACGTGGCGTCCTGGCCGGCGTACGGGTCGTTGTCGGGTCAGAGCCCGGACGCGATGCAGTCGACCGGCGACGCGCCGGACCGGGGCAAGCGGGACCCGCGCGACTTCGCGCTGTGGAAGGGCGCCAAGCCGGAGGAGCCGGCGGACGCGTACTGGCCGTCGCCGTGGGGGCTGGGCCGTCCGGGTTGGCACATCGAGTGCTCGGCGATGTGCTGGCGCTACCTGGGCCCCGAGTTCGACATCCACGGCGGTGGTCTGGATCTGACGTTCCCGCACCACGAGAACGAGATCGCCCAGTCCCAGGCGGCCGGGCTGCCGTTCGCCCGTCACTGGGTGCACCACGGGCTGCTCAGCATCGGCGGGGCCAAGATGGGCAAGTCGGCGGGTAACGCGCTGGGCCTCGCGTACGTGGACGCGCTGGGCGTGCGGCCAGTGGAGCTGCGTTACTACTACGCCGCCGCGCACTACCGCTCGGTGATCGACTACTCCGAGGACTCGCTGCGCGACGCGGCCACCGCGTACCGGCGGATCGAGGGGTTCGTGCAGCGGGCCGCCGAGCGGGTGGGCGTCGGGCAGCTCGGCGAGCTGCCGGCCGGCTTCGTCGCGGCCATGGACGACGACCTCAACACGTCCGCCGCCCTGGCCGTGCTGCAACAGCACCTTCGGGACGGGAACACCGCGCTGGGCGTCGGCGACGATGTGACCGTCCGCACCACCCTGGCCGCGGTACGGGCGATGCTGGATATCCTCGGCATCGACCCCCTCGACGAGGCCTGGACCGGTGGCGGCAGCTCGGACGATCTGCGTGCGGTGGTGGACTCCCTGATCGCGCTGGCCCTGGAGCAGCGCGCGCAGGCCCGGGGCCGCAAGGACTGGACCGCCGCCGACGCGGTACGTGACCAGCTCAAGTTGGCCGGCGTGGTGGTCGAGGACACCCCCCAGGGCCCCCGTTGGACTATTGGAGAGCAGGACTGATGGCCGGCAACTCGCAGCGCCGTGGCCGGCGACTGACGCCGAAGGCGGGCGCCCCCAAGGGCTCTGGTGGCAAGAACAGGGACTCCCTGGCCGGGCGGGGGCGCACCCTGCCCGCCGACGAGCGACCCTGGCACAAGGGTTACTCGGGCACCGAGAAGCTGCCGCAGCGCACCGCCTGGAAGCAGGACAAGGAGCGCCGGGCGGCGGCCGAGGAGGGGCGTGCCCCGAAGATCGGCCAGCCGGGCAGCAAGGACACCACCTGGGGCAAGGGCGGTGGCCGGGGCGTACCGGCGAGTCGGGGTGGCGCCGCGGGTCGGGGTGGTCGGCCGACCGCCGGCCGGAGCGGCCCCCGGGTCGCGCCGGGCCGCAAGTCCAACCCGTCCAAGGACACCCCGGAGCTGCTGGTCGGGCGCAACCCGGTGCTGGAGGCGCTGCGCGCCCAGGTGCCGGCGACGGCGCTCTACACGGCCCAGGGCATCGACATGGACGACCGGGTCAACGAGATCATCCGGACGGCCGCCGACCGGGGCATCGCCAACCTGGAGATCAGCCGCGCCGAGCTGGACCGGATGACCGGTGGGGTGTTGCACCAGGGCGTCGGGTTGCAGGTGCCGCCGTTCGCGTACCAGCCATTCGAGGACATGGTCGCCGCGTCGCTGGAGCAGCAGGCGCCGCTGCTGGTCGCGCTCGACGGGGTCACCGATCCGCGCAACCTGGGCGCGGTGATCCGTTCGGCCGCCGCGTTCGGCGCGCAGGGTGTCTTCGTACCCGAGCGGCGGGCCGCCGGGATCACCGCGACCGCCTGGCGGACCAGCGCCGGCGCGGCCGCGCGGGTGCCGGTGGCGCAGGTCACCAACCTGACCCGGTCGCTGAAGGCGTGCCGGGACGCGGGCTTCATGGTGGTTGGCCTGGACGCCGACGGCGACACCGACCTGTACGACCTGGAGGCCGCGGTCGGGCCGCTGGTGGTGGTGGTCGGCTCTGAGGGGCGCGGGCTGTCCCGGCTGGTCGGGGAGACGTGCGACCTGACCGTCAGCATCCCGATGATCTCCGAGGTGGAGTCGCTCAACGCCAGTGTGGCCGCCGCGGTCACCCTCGCCGAGGTCGCCCGCCGCCGCTCGGTCGAGCTGTAACGACGTCGACGAAGCCCCCTTCCGTACCTAACGGAAGGGGGCTTCCTCGTAGCAGCGCGTGGCCCAGCACCGCGACCGTGCCGGATCGCCGGCCGGGCGTGGCCGCCGGGGGCGCGCCGAGCAGGCCGGTCCGCAGGGCGCGCCATCGCGCGACGGCGGCGTCGGCACCGCCCGTCGGGGTCGTCGCCAGCGTGAACAGTGCGACCGGCACCAGCGTCGCGCAGTAGGCGAGGCTGCGGCCAGCCCGGCGGGCGATCCGGGACGACCGGGAACGGAAGGTCGGGTGAGCGGTGGCGGTGGCGGACACGGCGTCTCCTCGGGCTCGGTGTGCCGCGAACGCTAGGGGCACGGCACACCCCGCCGCGTCCCCCCGAAGAGCCACGCTCACGCTGGCTCCCGAGGGTGAGGACCTCTCCCGGGTACGACGAGAGGGGCGGCCCGCCGAAGCGGACCACCCCTTGCCGGTACGGCGTTACGTCAGATCCGGCTGCCGGTGGCGGCGTGGAAGACGTGGCTGCGGCCGGTGCGCGGCTTGACGAACACGGTGTCGCCCATGTTCGGCATGCTGCGCCGGTCGGTGCGGACGACGAAGCGCTCCGAGTTGCCACCCAGCGCGGCGTGGCCGTAGACGTTGGCGTCCGAGCCGAGGTCCTCGACCAGCTCGACGACGACCGGCATGCCACCCTCGGTCGGGCTGACCAGGTCGCAGTCCTCCGGACGGAAGCCGACGGTGACCTTGCCGTCGCCACCCTGGGCGCGGGCGGCCTCGACCTGCTCGCGGGTCAGCGGGATACGCAGCTCGGCGAACTCGGCGCCCTGCTCGTGCAGCGGCACGGTCTTGATGTTCATGGCGGGCGAGCCCATGAAGCCGGCGACGAACACGTTCGCCGGGGTGTCGTAGAGCGCCCGCGGGGTGTCGACCTGCTGGAGGACACCGTCGAGCAGCACGGCGACCCGGTGACCCATGGTCATGGCCTCGACCTGGTCGTGCGTCACGTACACGGTGGTGACGCCCAGCTTGGCCTGGAGCGAGGCGATCTGGGTACGGGTCTGGACGCGCAGCTTGGCGTCGAGGTTCGACAGCGGCTCATCCATGAGGAAGACCTGCGGCTCGCGGACGATCGCCCGGCCCATCGCGACACGCTGACGCTGACCACCGGAGAGCGCCTTCGGCTTGCGGCTGAGGAACTCCTCGAGCTGGAGCAGCCCGGCCGCCTCCTTGACCCGCCGGTCGATCTCCGACTTGGAGGTCTTGCGCAGCTTCAGGGCGAACGCCATGTTCTCGTACACCGTCATGTGCGGGTAGAGGGCGTAGTTCTGGAAGACCATCGCGATGTCGCGGGACTTCGGGGGGAGGTGGGTGACGTCGCGCTGGTCGATGTAGATCGAGCCGGCGTCGACGTCCTCCAGCCCGGCGAGCATCCGCAGGCTGGTGGACTTGCCGCAACCCGATGGGCCGACGAGGACGAGGAACTCGCCGTCGCCGATCTCGAGGTTCAGCTCGTTGACGGCGGGACGCTCGGTGCCCGGGTAGATCCGGGACGCCTTGGAATAGGTGACCGTAGCCATGGTGGTGCGCTTCCTTTCACCGGCAGGAACGTGCCGGACGATCCGAGTGAAGGAGCGACCGGCACGTGCCCGTGCCGGTCAGCGGACGGCGGGTCGGCCGCAGGGGCGGCCGGGCTGTCGTCCGTGTCACTGCACCGTAATTGGCTTTCCCCGCCCTGCCAAGACGAGGGACCCTCGGAAGTGATCCAATGTCCACGCATTACGGGCACTCGGGCACGGGCAGGCATCAATCGACATCACGGTGGAGCGGCAGGCGTCAGGTTGTTGACGTTTCCCGTGCTCGGGAGCCCTCGCGAGCGGGATATCCGGACGTCAGTCGCTATGCTGGCCTCGACACACACGCCCCTGTAGCTCAGCTGGCCAGAGCACTCGCCTTGTAAGCGAGATGTCGCCGGTTCGATCCCGGCCGGGGGCTCCATATCCACATGGCATTTCCCGATGGGCATTGCCACAAGTGGGCCGGTTGACAGCAACGCTGACAGCAACGGCACTCACGAGAGCTTCCCGTCGAGCTTGCCGAGCGCCTGGCGCATCGCGTCGAGGTTGGCGTGAGCGTAGACCTTGAGGGTGATCTTCACGTCGGCGTGCCGGCGATGGCCTGAACGACGTGCGGCGGTACGCCGAGCTCCATCAGCAGCGATACGACGGTGTGCCGTAGGTCGTGCAGGCGGACACCAGGGAGGCCTGCGGTTTCCCGGAGCCGGGCGAATGAACGGCTGAGGTTCGTAGGCTCCATCGGAGTGCCCCGCTCCGAGGGAAACACGAGGTCGTGTTCCTCCCACACTTCCGCCAGCGCTTCCCGCTCGGTCTGCTGCCGCTCCTGATGTTCGAGCAGCGTCAACCAGGTGACCTCGGGCAGCGGCAACACCGCCTCCGAGTCTTCGGTCTTGGCGTCCTGGACGTGGAGCTGCCCGGCTACCCGCTGCACGGTCTGCTGCACCCGTAGCGTGCCCTCGTCGAGGTCGAGATCCGACCAACGGAGGCCGACCAGCTCACCGCGACGAAGGCTCATGGTTGCCGCCACGACGTAGAGCGCATGGAGCCGATGACCCGTCGCGGTGTCGAGGATCTTGCGTACCTGGTCGACGGAGAGCCCTTTGCCGACCTTTTAGCGAGGTGACGGGATGCGGACCAGCTTGGCGACGTCGCGTGACACCAACTCTTCCCGCATGGCGTGTTGAAGCGCGTTGCGCAGCACGGCGTGCACGAATTGGATCTGTCAGGCGCTCGGGTAGTGCTGGCAGCAGCGGCCAACGGAGCAGCAACGGCGTTCAGCCGAGCGGATCTTGTCGAGGCTCGTCTACGACCTGATCCGCACCGGTCGCCTCCGCTCCTTCAAGGTCGGAACCCGCGAGGAGACCGGAATCGTCGTCGAGGTCACCGGGATGGTCGGCGTCTACTCCGACCCGGGCCATGTCATCGAGTACTCAGACGGCGAGGTGCGGCAACAGTTCTCGCTCTGCTTCCGAGCGGCACCGATCGGCGGTACACCGAGGCCAAGTGACGAGTCGCATGACGTCCCAACGAGGTGCGGGCGGCTGGGCTGCCGGCAAGTGGTTCAAAGTTTCTGTACGTCTTCAAGGCGGCCCTTGACGGGCCGCACGCGCCGCCGCCTGGGCGCGCGTCCGTCGCTCCGCTGTCGCTCCGACTCCGGCCACGCAACACGCCCGGCGACTGGCGCGAAAGCGTGAAGCCCGGTGCCGCCGCAGAACGACAGGCCGTTGACCGGGGAGGGATTGGGCCGGCAGCCGGCCGGGCCGCGCGGCCACGAGCCCGCGCGGCGCAGGGGAGCGCACGTCCGCCGCGTCGGCAAGCTGGCGGCGGTCGCGGGGTTGCGGTTACTGCGCCTCCGGCGGGGGTGCTCCGGCTCCAGGATGGCCGGGGCTGCGTCGGCGGGTTGCGGTCCGTGGGTGGTCGCGGTGGGCCACCCCGCCTGCCGTCGACCCGGGCAAGCCGAGCAGGCCACCGCCCGGCCCGCCAGCGTCCGAACGTGCGTCAAGGCCGTCTTGACGTGGCGGGTCGGACGGTGGCCCGCTCCACAGGAGTGCGGGTCGAGGGCAGACGGGATGGCAGGTGCCTCGGTGGGCTTTGCTCAGTCTTCGGAATAGCTGTCGAGGAGCTGTGCAGCTACAGCCGGCGGCAGAATGGTTGACCAGATAATTTCACCGGGATCAGGATCTAACCCCATCACACCGTTGGGCTCCGGCATCCAGCTACCGGGATCTACGCCGGGGATCGCGTTTATGATAACGGCGAAGACCTTAGGGTCGGCGATATTTTCGGTGCCGACCACTAGGTAGGTTTCGCCATCAGTAGCCCTGGCCAGGTAGCTGTTCAGCGTGAGTAGATGGGCGGCCGAATCGGTCTGACCTGTGGTTATGCGCTCATACGGTGGGTCGAT
>NZ_JBNCKT010000096.1:0-21620 GCF_049841675.1 Micromonospora sp. DT4 | reverse complement strand
GGACCTACGACGGCACCCCACTCAAGGAAACAACCTGATCAACCACCCCTCCACGAATTAACGCGGTGCTGCACTAGGCACCGGCACGCACCCGGCTAGCTATCATAGCTCGAAAGCTAATGTTGCTAGCCTGGTGCGTCAAGCGCCAGTCACTTCCTGGAGATCAGAGCGCGGCCGAAGAAGACCAGGTTCGCCGGGCGCTCGGCGAGCCGACGCATCAGGTAGCCGTACCACTCGTCGCCGTACGGGAGGTAGGTGCGCACCGTGTAGCCCTCGCCGACCAGCCGGGCCTGCTCCTCGGGACGGATGCCGTAGAGCATCTGGAACTCGAAGCGCTCCGGACCCCGGTCGAACCAGCGGGCCCGGTCCTCACCGATCGAGATCATCCGCGGGTCGTGCGTCGCCAGCATCGGGTAGCCGTCGCCGGACATCAGGATGTTCAGGCAGCGGACGTAGGACTTGTCCACCTCGCGGGCCGACTGGTAGGCCACCGACTCCGGCTCGGAGTACGCGCCCTTGCACAGGCGTACCCGCGACCCGGCCGAGGACAGCTCCCGGCAGTCCGACTCGGTCCGCCGCAGGTACGCCTGGAGCACCGCGCCGGTCGACGGGAAGTCCTTGCGCAGCTTCGCCAGCACCTCCAACGTCGAGTCGGTGGTGGTGTGGTCCTCCATGTCCAGGGTGACAGTGGTGCCCGCCGAATCGGCGGCGGCGCAGATCGCACGCGCGTTGTCGTACGCCAACTGCTCGTCGAACAACTGGCCGAGCGCGGAGAGCTTCACGCTCACCTCGGCGGCCGGGGTGAGCCCGGCCCCGGAGAGCATCGCCAACAGCTTCAGGTACTCGTCCCGGGTGGCCGTGGCCTGTTCGGGGGTGACGGTGTCCTCGCCCAGATGATCGATGGTGATGGCCAGACCGTCATCGACGAGCCTGCGGGTCGCGCGCAGCGCGTCGTCGGTAGCGACGCCGGCGACGAACCGGCGGACGACGTCCCGGGTGTACGGGGCGGTCGCGACGAGCCGCTCGACCTGGGATGACCGGGAGGCGGCGAGGATGACGGAACGGAGCATGAGCCGAGCGTATCGCCCCTGCCAGGACCCCGCCCGGCGGCGGCTGGAGCTGCACTGTTGGCGTCGATTGGCTACAACGATGTCGTGGACCGAAGCCCGCCCATCCAGCAGATCGGCTGGGACGGGCGGCGCTTCGTCGACGCCGCCGACCGTCCGGTGACCGGAGTACCTACTCCCGGCGTACCTCGACACACCGCGCGGCACCGAGTACGTGGCCAAGCCCCTGCTCGGCCGGGAGGGCGGCTCGGTATCCTGCCGCACTACATCGACGCGCCGCGCACCCCGTGAGTCGTCTACCGTTGGGGTGTGAACTTCGACGCGTACGCCCGGACCGGTGTTGACCTGGTCAACGCCCGCCTGGACGACCTCGACGACCTGCGGGCTCTCTTCCCCGACGACAACGCCTGGATGCGCGACGAGGTCGCCGACCGGGACGTCGCGATCTTCCGGCGGGCACAGAAGCGGTTGCGCGACGTCTTCGAGTACGGCACCTCGGGGCGCGACGCCCAGGCGGTGACCGAGCTGAACGCGCTGCTCGAGGCGTTCCCGGTCCAGCCGCGCATCTCCGGGCACGACTCCAGCGACTGGCACATGCACGTGACCAGCCGCGGCGCGTCGGTCAGCGCCGAATACCTGGCCGGCGCGGTCTGGGGGCTCTCGGTCTGGCTCTGCGAGTACGGCAGCGCCCGCTTCGGGGTCTGCGCCGACGAGCGGTGCGGCAACGTCTACCTGGACACGTCGTCCAACTGCTGCCGGCGGTTCTGCTCCGAGCGCTGCGCCACCCGCTCGCACGTGGCGGCGCACCGGGCCCGCAAGCGGGCCGCGGTTGGCGAGCAGGCGACGGTCGCCCCGCAGCCGACCTCGACCACCGAGTCGCTGACCGCGGTCAGCTGACGCGCTCCCGCGGGTCGGACGTCGAGGTCAGACGTCGAGGTCAGACGTCGACCGGCGACGGCGCGGTCAGGTGCTGGCGGGCGAATTCGAGCGCGGCGCGTAGGTCCGCCTCGCGCACCGCGCGGCTCTTCGCGCCCCGGGTCGCCACCTCGACGGCCACCGCGCCGGTGAAACCCCGCCCGGCCAGCGAGGAGAGCAGCTCCCCGCAGGGCTGGGTGCCGCGCCCGGGCACCAGGTGCTCGTCGCGGCCCTCGCCGGTGCCGTCACCCAGGTGCACGTGGGCCAGCCCCGCGCCCATCCGGTCGGCCATCGCGAGGGGGTCACTGTGCGAGGCCGCGCAGTGCGACAGATCCAGGGTGTACGACGGGTAGCCGGTGTCGGTGGGATCCCAACCGGGGACGTACGGGACGAACTGCCGACCCGCCATCCGCACCGGGTACATGTTCTCCACGCCGAAGCGGAGCCCGGGGAACCGGTCCTCGACGGTGGCCAGTCCCTCGGCGAACCCGCGCGCGTAGTCCCGCTGCCAGGTGAACGGCGGATGCACCACCACCGTCGGCGCCTCCAGCGACTCGGCCAGCTCGGCGGCCTTGCGCAGCCGCTGCCACGGGTCCGGGCTCCACACCCGCTGGGTGACCAGCAGGCAGGGGGCGTGTACCGAGAGCACCGGAACGTCGTAGTGCGCCGACAGGCCGCGCAGCGCGCCCGCGTCCTGGCTCACCACGTCGGTCCAGACCATCACCTCGACGCCGTCGTAGCCGAGCGCCGCGGCAAGTTGGAAGGCCGCTGCGGTCGGCTCGGGGAAGACCGACGAGCTGGACAGAAGCACCGGGACTCGGGAAGTCACACCAGCCAGCGTAGCCCGGCTGTCACGGCGTCATCAGGACGAGCACCGGCAAACCGTCGGCGGTCCGGGGCCCACTCAGATCGGTTCAAGTTGATCAAGCCGGCGGAGGATGACACCCTCGCGCAGCGCCCACGGGCAGATGTCCAGCGCATCCAGGTCGAGCCTGCGCATGACCGCCTCGGCGACCACCGCGCCGGCCAGCAGTTGGTGGGCCCGGCCCGCGCCGACCCCCTCCAGCTCCCTCAACTGGGCGGGCGTCATGTGCCGGATGAAACCGATGATCTGCCGCAGACCGGCACGGGTCAGCCTGCGGTGCACCCAGAGGCCGGCCCCGGACGGCGCCGCGCCGGCCAGTCGCGCCAGGGTGCGGAAGGTCTTCGAGGTGGCCACCGCTCGGCCCCAGCCCACCTCGGTGATCTGGTCGACCACCTTGTCCAGCCGGCCGTCCACGTACTCCCGTAGCTTGTCGACGGCCTCGGCCGACGGCGGCGTCGCGCTGGCCGGGTCGACCAGGAGCCGCTCGCGGGTGAGACGCCCGGCGCCGAGCGGCAGCGAGATCGCGACGTCGGGGTCCTCGTCGATACCGGCGGCGATCTCCAGAGAGCCGCCACCGATGTCGAGCACCAGCAGACGCCCCGCCGACCAGCCGAACCAGCGCCGCACCGCCAGGAACGTCATCCGCGCCTCGTCCGCCCCGGGGAGCACCTCCAGGCGTACGCCGGTCTCGTCGCGGACCCGGGCGAGCACGCCGGCTGCGTTGGTGGCGTCGCGGACAGCGGAGGTGGCGAACGCGATCAGGTCGTCGGCCTCCAACCCGGTGGCCGCCGCCCTGGCCATGCCGACCGCCTTGACCAGGCCATCCGCACCCGCCTCGGTCAACGCCCCGTCCGGCCCGATCTGCTCGGCGAGACGGAGGACGACCTTCTCCGAGTGCGCCGGCCAGGGGTGCGCGCCGTGATGCGCATCGACCACCAGCAGGTGCACCGTGTTGGATCCGACGTCGAGGACACCCAGTCGCATGGTGAAGACCCTAGGTGCAACACGTTCGTGCGGCTCGCCGGCCCGCGGACCGCACCACGCGTACGCTGGTCCGGGTGACGATGGAGCTCCGCGTGCTGGTGGACGATCCGGGTGACCCGCGCAGCCGCGAGGTGCCGCTGGACTTTCCCCGGGAGTGGATCGAGTTCGCCGATCCAACGGACGAGACCCACGTGATCCGGGCCGATCTGACCTGGCTGCTCTCCCGCTGGACGTGCATCTTCGGCCAGGGCTGTCACGGCATCATCGCCGGTCGGGCGGCCGACGGCTGCTGCTCGCACGGGGCGTTCTTCACCGACTCGGACGACGAGAAGCGGGTCCGCCGCGCCGTCAAACTGCTCACCCCGTCGACCTGGCAGCACTTCCAGCGCGGGTTCAAGAACTGGACCGACGAGGACACGATCGACGGCAAGAACCCGGCGCGCCGCACCGCCACCCAGGGCGCCGACCGGCCGTGCGTCTTTCTCAACGACGCCGACTTCGTCGGTGGGGGTGGCTGCGCGCTGCACGCCCAGGCGCTGCGCGACGGGGTGCACCCGCTGGAATACAAGCCGGACGTCTGCTGGCAACTCCCCATCCGGCGGGACCAGGACTGGGTCACGCGACCCGACAACACCAAGGTGCTGGTCTCCACGCTGTCCGAGTTCGACAGGCGCGGCTGGGGCGCCGGCGGGCACGACCTGGACTGGTGGTGCACCTCGTCGACCGACGCGCACGTCGGGGCCGAGCCGATGTACCTGTCGTACGGGCCGGAGCTGACCGCGCTGATCGGCGTCGCCGCGTACGAACGACTGGCCGAGCTGTGCGCCGCCCGGGTGCGGCAGGGCCTGGTCGCCCCCCACCCCGCCGACGATCTCTAGCCGATCTTGGTAGCAGCCTTGCTGCCATACGCCGCGTACGACCTGGTCATCGGCGTGGCCGAGAGTCGCCTGACGGAAGTCTCCGAGATCGCCGTCGCCCTGCGCAAACTGTTCTAAGCGCTTGGGGTCAGTCGAGGGCGGCGGTGACGAGCGTGCGGGCGCTCTGCCGGGCGGCCTCCGCGATCGCCGGATCGCCGTCCAGCACGCCGCTGGCGAGCCCACCGTCGATCAGCAGGGTGAGCTGCCGGGCCAGCATCTCCGGGTCGGCCGCGCCGGCCTTGCGGGCCAGCTCGGTCACCCACGCCCGGACGACGGTCTTGTGCTCGACCGTCCGGGCGTGCACCGGGCCGCCGGCGGACGACTCGGCGGCCGTGTTGATGAAGGCGCAGCCGTGGTAGCCGTCCCGGCGACAGGCGCTGACGAGGGCGTCGAACATCCCGACGAGCTGGTCGCGCGGCTCGTCGCCGGCATCGCGGGCCGCTGCCCGTAACGCGCCGAACCACGCCTGGTCGACCCGGTCCAGGTACGCCAGCACCAGGTCGTCCTTGCTGGTGGCGGCACGATTTTACAGACAGCTCCGTCTATAGACAGCTCCGTCTACAGACAGCTCCGTCTGCTGCTGCCCTTTGCCGCCGGGCGGATGGTGTCCTCCACTCCTGTCGAGCTGCCCCAGATCTGGGGCAGCTCGACAGGCTGTGAGGGACAGGTGCGATGCCGCCGCTCAAGAGGGACATCGGCACCGGGGATGTCGCGGCCACCCGGGCGGGCGCGTACGCCGCCTGGGCCGGTTTCCCGCCCACCCTGACCATGCCGGACACCGACTCCTTCAATATCAAGGTCGTCCGCTGAGCGGACGCCGACAGCCGAAGGGGGTCCACGCCGGGCGTGGACCCCCTTCCGGTCTGTCGATCACGGCTCGAACTTGTAGCCCAGACCCCGCACGGTCACGATGAAACGCGGCGCCGACGGCTCCGGCTCGATCTTGGAACGCAGCCGCTTGACGTGCACGTCCAGCGTCTTGGTGTCGCCGACGTAGTCGGCGCCCCAGACCCGGTCGATGAGCTGGCCGCGGGTCAGCACCCGGCCCGCGTTGCGCAGCAGCAGCTCCAGCAGCTCGAACTCCTTGAGCGGCAACTGCACCGCCCCACCCTCGACCGTCACGACGTGCCGCTCGATGTCCATCCGAACCGGTCCGGCGGCCAGCGTCGATGCGCCCGCCTCGGCGACCTCCGGGCTCTGCCGCCGCAGCACCGCCCGAATCCGGGCGACCAGCTCCCGAGGGGAATACGGTTTGGTGACGTAGTCGTCGGCGCCGATCTCCAGGCCGACCACCTTGTCGATCTCGCTGTCCCTCGCGGTGACCATGATGATCGGTACGGCCGAGCGCTGCCGGAGCTGCCGGCACACCTCGGTCCCCGACATCTCGGGCAACATCAGGTCGAGCAGCACGATGTCGGCGCCGGTCCGGTCGAACTCGGTGAGGGCGTCGGTACCGGTCGCGGCGACCGATACCTCGAAACCCTCCTTACGGAGCATGTACGACAGGGCGTCGGAGAACGACTCCTCGTCCTCGACCACCAGAACGCGGCTCAACGGGGATTTCCTTTCCATTGCTGTCAGACCTACCGAAGCTCGGCCGGACCGGTCTCGATCCCAGCCGGCGGCAGTGACGCCAGGAGATCGTCCGGTGGGCTGGCGGGCAACCGGACGGTGAACGTCGACCCACCACCAAGAGTGCTCGACACCTCCACCCGACCGCCATGGTTGCTCGCGATGTGTTTCACGATGGCCAGGCCGAGACCGGTGCCACCGGTGGCGCGTGAACGGGCCTGGTCGGCCCGGTAGAACCGCTCGAAGATCCGGTCCACGTCCGTCGGGGCGATGCCGATGCCCTGGTCGGCGACCGCGATCTCGACGTGCTCGTCGTCGCCCCGGAGGGTGACCCGCACCGTGGTGTCCTCGCCCGAGTAGTTGATGGCGTTCTCCACCAGATTCGCCACGGCCGTAGCGAGCTGGCTGTCGCTGCCGTAGGCGGTGAGGCCCCGCGCGCCGTCGACAGTCACCTCGACGCCCCGGGCGGAAGCCGTGGTGCGGGTGCGGTCCACCACCTCGGCGATCACCCAGTCGAGCGCGACCGGCTCCGGCGGCGGCTGCGGCTCGGCGCCCTGGAGCCGGGTCAGTTCCAGCAACTCCTGCACCAGCCGGCCCAGTCGGGTCGACTCGTGCTGGATCCGTTCGGCGAACCGACGGGCGGCGACCAGGTCCTCGGAGAGGTCGGGCGCGGCGGCGTCGGCCGGCTCGGTGGCGTCCAGCAGCGCCTCGGCGAGCAGTTGGAGCGCCCCGATCGGGGTCTTCAACTCGTGGCTGACGTTCGCCACGAAGTCGCGCCGAACCCGGGTCAGCCGGTGCGACTCGGTCACGTCGACCGCTTCGACAGCGATGAAGCCGTTCCCGAGACCCATGGCCCGCAGGTGCACGCCCAGCGGGTTCTCCCCCGCGCTGTCGCGACCACGCGGTAGGTCAAGCTCGATCTCGCGCCGGACGCCGGTGCGCCGCACCTGGCCCGCGAGGGTACGGATCAACGGGTGCGCGGCGATCGAACCCGGGGTGCTGCCGGTGCGCAGGAGCCCCATAGCGCGGGCGGCCGGGTTGATCAGGATCGGGACGTCGTCGTCGTCCAGCACCACGACACCGGCCCGAAGCGAGTCGATCGTCCGGCGGCCGAGACCGGCCTGCTGCTCGTCGGCTATCGCGAGCCTCCCTGTGCTCCAGCGGGAGCTCGCGCTACCCGTCGACGTGGAACGGCCACGTGCCGGCAGGAACCGGGGCAGCAGGAGGCCGGCGACCAGTCCGGTCGCCAACGCCACGGCCACCACGACCGCCACCGCCCACTCCACCCGGCGATCGTAGGGTCATTGTTAACCTGGCTACCACACAGAACGGGACGAACCACCCTCACTTTCGGAAGTGTTCACCCCCACGTCTGGCGTCGTTCACCGTGGTTCATCCAAGGTCCGTCAACGCGCCCTACCGTTGGCGTCGTACCTGCTCAACCCCTGCGCCGGCACCCGTCGGCGGCGACCGACCACAGGACGTGATGATGCGCGACGAGTTCCGGGCCGACCTCCAGATCGTCAGCCAACTGCTGGTGGACATGGCGGAGGGCATCCGCGCCGCCATGCGCCAGGCCACCCGGGCCCTGCTCACCGCCGACCGGCAGGCCGCCGAGACGGTCATCGAGCGGGACGCCGAAATCGACGACCTCTACCGACACGTCGAGGAGCGGGTGTGTGACCTGCTCGCCCGACAGGCACCGGTCGCCTCCGACCTCCGGGCAATGATCACCGCGCTGCACGTGGCCGCTGATCTGGAGCGGATGGGCGACCTCGCCGAGCACGTGGCGAAGACCGCGCTGCGCCGGCACCCCTCCCCCGCCGTCCCGGCCGAGCTGCGGACGGTCTTCACCGAGATGTCCGACATCGCCGACCGGATGGCCGCGAAGATCGGTGCCGTGCTGGCGAAGCCCGACGTCGACCTCGCCGCCGAACTGGACCGCGACGACGACGCCATGGACGAGCTGCACAAGAGCCTGTTCTCAGTGCTGCTCGGCGACGAATGGCCGTACGGGGTGGAGACCGCGATCGACGCCACCCTGCTGGGCCGCTTCTACGAGCGCTTCGCCGACCACGCGGTGAACGCCGGCGAGCACGTCATCTACCTGATCACCGGGGAGAGCAGCCCGGCCACCAACTGAGGCACGCAGAAGGGGCCCCCGCACCGCGCGGGGGCCCCTTCTCGTCTGCTCAGCGGCCCTGGTTGGCGACCGCGGCGGCGGCTTCCTTCGCTGCCGTCGGGTCGAGGTAGGTGCCGCCCAGGGTAAGCGGGCGAAGCTGCGGGTCGAGGTCGTAGCGCAGCGGGATGCCGGTCGGGATGTTCAGCTTGGCGATCGCCTCGTCGGAGATCTGGTCGAGGTGCTTCACCAGGGCACGCAGCGAGTTGCCGTGCGCGGCCACCAGCACCGTCCGGCCGGCCAGGATGTCGGGCACGATCGAGTCGTACCAGTAGGGGAGCATCCGCTCGACGACGTCCTTGAGGCACTCGGTACGCGGCATCAGCTCGGTCGGGAGCAGCGCGTACCGCGGGTCGCCCACCTGCGACCACTCGTCGTCGTCCGCGATGGGCGGCGGCGGGGTGTCGTACGACCGGCGCCAGAGCGTGAACTGCTCCTCGCCGTACTCGTCAAGGGTCTGCTTCTTGTTCTTGCCCTGTAGTGCGCCGTAGTGCCGCTCGTTGAGCCGCCACGACCGGCGCACGGCGATCCAGTGCCGGTCGGCGGCGTTGAGCGCCAGCTCGGCGGTGCGGATCGCCCGGCGCATCACGCTGGTGTGGACGACGTCCGGCAGCAGGCTGTGCTCGCGCAGCAGCTCGCCGCCGCGCCGAGCCTCGCCCTCGCCCTTCTCGGTCAGGTCGACGTCCACCCAGCCGGTGAAGAGGTTCTTGGCGTTCCAGTCACTCTCGCCGTGCCGCAGCAGGACCAGCGTCCCGACGGTGGGCCCCTCGCTCGCAGTCATGCGGATCATCCTGCCTCAACCGCGTACCGGACACGCGGGCACCCGTCGTGACGACCACCACGTGATAAAGCCGATGACCTGCGAATCCGGCCGCCACTAGGGTTGTAAGGCGCTGTAGTCACATCGGTCATTACTTGCAAGCGGGGGCACCACGTGCGGACGATGCGGAGCTGGTTCCGGGACACCACCGGCGGCCTGCCGAGGACCTTCTGGTACCTGTGGTCGGGCACACTGATCAACCGGCTCGGCTCGTTCGTCCTCGTGTTCCTCGCCATCTACCTGACCCAGGAGCGCGGCTTCTCCCCCTCCCAGGCCGGGCTGGTGCTCGGTCTGTGGGGCGTCGGCGGCGCGATCGGCACCACCGCCGGCGGGGCGCTGGCCGACCGGTGGGGCCGCCGGCCGACGCTGCTCACCGCGCACGTCGGCGCGGCGGCCATGATGCTCGCCCTCGGGCTGGCCCGGGACCTCTGGGCGGTCGCGCTGGGCGCGCTGCTGCTCGGCATGTTCGCCGAGGCGGCCCGGCCGGCGTTCGGGGCCATGATGATCGACGTGGTGCCGGCGAAGGACCGGCTGCGCGCCTTCTCGCTCAACTACTGGGCCATCAACCTGGGCTTCGCCTGCGCCGCCATCCTCGCCGGTCTCGCCGCGCAGGCCGACTACCTGCTGCTGTTCGTGGTCGACGCGGGCACGATGCTGATCACCGCGCTGATCATCTTCGCCCGGGTGCCGGAGACGCGCCGCGGCGGATTCACCGTCGCGGCGACCACGGCTCCGCGCGGCGCCCTGCGCACGATCCTCAGCGACCGGGTCTACCTCGGCTTCGTGGCGCTGAACCTGTTCGCCGCGATGGTCTTCCTCCAGCACATCTCTATGCTGCCGATCGCCATGGGCGACTCCGGCCTGAGCCCGGCCACCTACGGCTCGGTGATCGCCCTCAACGGCCTGCTCATCGTCGTCGGCCAACTCTTCGTGCCCCGGCTGATCCGGGGTCGCAACCGCTCGCAGGTGCTCGCCCTCGCGGCCGTGGTGATGGGCATCGGGTTCGGGCTTACCGCGTTCGCCGGCAGCGCCTGGTTCTACGGGCTGACCGTGTTGATCTGGACGGTCGGCGAGATGCTGAACTCGCCGTCCAACTCCACGCTGATCGCCGAACTCTCCCCGGCCGAGCTACGCGGTCGCTACCAGGGCGTGTTCGGGCTCTCCTGGCAGATCGCCGGCGCGAGCGCGCCGATCCTGGGCGGTCTCGTGCGCGAGCATGTCGGAAACGCCGCGCTGTGGCTCGGCTGCGCCGCGATCGGTGTGCTGACCGCAGTGGCCCACCTGGCCTCCGGCCCCGCCCGGGAGCGGCGTGCCGTCGCGCTGCGTCACGCCGCCGAGACGCTCGCGCCGGCCAGCAACCGGCCGACGATGCCGCAGCCCGCCGAAGCAACCGCCTGAGAGAGCATTGGGTAAGCCGGCAACCTCACCCGGGGCAGCGCGGCGCTAACCTGGAGAAGATCAAGCCACCGGCGCGAAATCCGTTGCTCGTAGGCCTTCACGCGGTGGCCGGTTATCTGCTGTTCGTCAAGGGTGGGACCGTCGAGATCGCCGCAGTCACGCTCGCCCCGGACCAGGCCCGCCTGCCTCCCGGGGTGCAGCTGCGGGTGTCCCGGCGCAGTGCCCGTCGGGGCGCGCTGCTGGTCGGCCTGCCGCTCGCGCTCGCGCTGGGCGTCCCGGTGGTGCTCATCGCCGCGGACCGCGCTTCCCGCACCGGGAGATCCACCGTCACCTGGCCGAGACGTGGGACGAGGCGGCGGTCAGCGCCGCGTCCCGCCCGACGCTCCGGGCCTCGGCCACGCCTGGTTGATCCGCGTACGGGCACCTGCCAGACACCCATGATCAGTAAACCGACTCTGCAGTACCTCGGCGACCGGCACTGGCTGATCGTGGGCGGGCTGGGCCTGCTGACCGTACGACGGCAAAGCGCCCACCATGTCCCGAAGGTCATTGGTGGGCGCTCGCCGTGGGGCCGGCGGCGGCGGGCAACACTCACCCCCGTAAGCATCGCCCGCTCGCGCCGCCGGTCCAAACAGGTGGGCACCGTCCCCCAACGGTTGGTCCACCCGTCCCCTCGCGCCTCGCTTGGTGCGCGGATCTGATCGATCCGCCGCTCCCCCGAACGTTTCCAAGCGTGGCGCGGTGCAATAAAGCTAGTTGGGCCAGATTCTGGATTCAACCCAGATGGGCTGTCTCGCCCGTCACAACTGACGAGTATCCCCAGCTCCGGCCTCGGTCTCTGGCAACAGCGGGGTACCCGTCGGGCATTCCCGCAAACACCTCAGCCGTCCTCACGATCGGGTGACTCGGTCCGGAAGAAGTTGCTCTGCCGGCCGTCTCGCATCTGCTCCTGATAGATCAGATTGAGCCGGCGCAGATCAAAAGTGTGGAACCACTCATCCCAGGTGATCTCACGAATCCGGCTGCTTTCCCGATATCCGGGGATGTTGAAGGTCAAAACTCCGGCCCGACCATCCCGCTCGGTACCCGCGATTGTCGCTGGCTTCGCGCCACGCTCTCGCGCCCACCGCTGGATGACCTCGTGGTTCGCGGTGATCAGGCTTCGCCCCGGCCGCTCCGGCCGGTCGGCGATCGACGCGATCACCTGCGAGCTGCGGACCGACCGCCCACTGCTCCGCCCGGTCCGGATCCCACCGGCCGCCATCCCAGCCCCCGCCGACCGGCTCGCCGTGGCTTGCTTCGCGGGTGCCGCGCTCTTCGCCGTGGCCCGCTTGGCCGGTGCCGCCCTCTTCGCCGTGGCCCGCTTGGTCGGCGCCGTCCTCTTCGCGGCCACCGTCTTCCTCGCCGCGGTCGCTCTCTTCGTGGCGGTCGTCTTCTTGGCGGCGGCTCGCTTCGCGGGAGCGCTCTTGTTCGCGGGCGCGGCCTTGGCGCGACTCGGCACGGCCCTCGCCGCCGACTTCTTCGTCGCGGCGGCCCGACCGGCCGACGCCCTGCTGCCGGTGGCCCGGCCGGCCGGTCCGGTGCTGCGCCGACCCGCGCCACCGGCGTCGGAACGCAACGAACGCACCAACTGTTTCACCAGGTCGGGCTTGCGCAACGCAGAGATCCCGGAGACCCCGCGCTTGCGCAGCTGCCCGCGGATGTCGTCCACCCGCATCCGGGAGATCTCCGACTCGGAGATCCCGGGAGTAGCCGGACTCTGGTTGCCGGCCTGTCGTCTGGTTCTGGTCGCAGTCCCGCCGCGACCTGAGCTGTTCCGCTGAGCCATGGGACGCTCCGCTCCTCGACACTCCGTCCTCGGCGCGCGGGGGTCCCTGTGCCGCACCGCGCGCCGCGGCATACCCAGCAGGAGCGGTCCGAACCCTCCGTCCGTCGCCGCCCGCTGTGACGGGTAGGGATTGGCCGGGGGCCACACGTACCCCACACGTCCTTTGCTCTGCTTCCACCCAGACGACGCACCCCACCACCTCGGCCCCGGAAGCCCGCCTGACCAACCCCCAGCCGAGGCGCGGACCTCAGCGGGCGGTCTCGCCGAGATCGCGGGTTGTCAGGCGGGGCCTGGGCCGGAGGGCTCGAAGAGGTGGGAGAAGGCGGCCAGGTTCGCGGTCGACTCGCCGCGCTTGACGCGCCACTCGTACTCGCGCCGGATGGAGCTGCCGAAGCCGATCTCCAGCATCGTGTCGAAGGACTCGTCGGAGTAGGTGAGCACCGAGCCGAGCAGCCGGTCCAGTTCGTCGGCGTCCACGCCGGACGGGTTGACCCGCCCGGTGAGGTAGACGTCGCCGACGGCGTCGACGGAGAAGGAGACGCCGTACATCCGCGCGTTGCGCTGCAACAGCCAGGTCCACAGCTCCTCGCGCCGCTCGTCGGGCTGGCGCATGACGAACGCCTCGATCCGCAGCGCGTGCTCGCCGACGATCAGGTTGCAGACCGTCTTGAGCTTGTGGGTGCCCGGCAGGGTGACCGCGTACGCGCCGGGCCCGGTGGACTCCCAGGCCAGTTCGCGTTCGGTACAGACCGACTCGATCAGGGTCGCAAGATCGCTCTTCGGGCTCACCGGACCCACTCTACGACCGACCCGACCGACGCACCGGATGGCGACCGGCGGCCGTCGACACCGGCGGCACGGTCGGCAGGGGTCACCAGGAGCAGGACAGGGCAGGGTCGCAGGCCAGATCAGCGGCGAGCCGGGCCCGACGCGCGGCGATCGCCTCGCCGTAGACGTCGAGCAGACCCGACACCGTACGGTCCCAGGAGAAGTGCCGGGCGTGCTGCGCGGCGCCCCGGGACAGCGTGGCCCGCGTGGCGCTGTCGGGCAGCAGGCGACTCAGAGCACGTGCCCAGTCCACCGGATCGTGCCCGTCGATCAGCACCCCGCTGACCTGGTCCCGCACGGCGGTAACCAGGCCGCCGACGGCGGCGGCCAGCACCGGCGTACCGCAGGCCTGGGCCTCCAGTGCGACGAGCCCGAAGGATTCGTTGTGCGACGGCACCGCGACCAGGTCGGCGGCCCGGTACAGGGCCGGCAGGTCGTCGCCGGTACGCGGTGGCAGGAAGACGACCCGGTCGGTGACACCGAGCGTCGCGGCCAGCTCGATCAGGGCGGTCGGCCGGTCCAGGCCGCTGCCGCTGGGCCCGCCGCAGATCACCACGGTCACCTCGTCGGCCAGGGCCGGGTCGCGCTCGCGCAACGCGGCGACGGCGCGGATCAGCACGTCCGGCGCCTTGAGCGGTTGGATCCGGCCGACGAAGGCCACCACGTACCCGTCGACCGGCAGCCGCAGCCGACGGCGGGCGGCACGGGCCGCCAGGAAGCGGTCGCCCGGCGCGGGCCGGAACCGGGCCAGGTCGACGCCCGGCTGCACGACGGTGACGTGGGCGGGGTCGGCGTCGTACCGCTCGACCAGGTCGGCGGCCTCCACCCGGGTGTTGGCGACCAGTTGGTCCGCCTCGGCGACGACCTGCTCCTCGCCGATCACCCGGGCCTTCGGTTCCGGCCGGTCGTCGGCGGCGAGCTGGGCGTTCTTGACCTTCGCGAGGGTGTGCGCGGTGTGCACGAGCGGCACTCCCCAGCGCTCCTTGGCCAGCCAGCCGACCTGGCCCGAGAGCCAGTAGTGGGAGTGGATCAGGTCGTAGTGGCCGGGTGGGCGGGACGCCTCGGCCCGCAACACTCCGGCCGTGAAGGCGCAGAGCTGGCCGGGCAGCTCCTCCTTGGTCAGCCCTTCGAGCGGGCCGGAGGTGATGTGGCGGACCTGCACGCCGGGGGCCATCTCGACCACCGGGGGAAGGTCGCCCGAGGTGGCCCGAGTGAAGATCTCCACCTCGACGTCGGCCTCGGCGAGCCGCCGGGCGACCTCCAGGATGTATACGTTCATCCCCCCGGCATCACCCGTTCCGGGCTGGTGCAGGGGGGATGTGTGTACGGAGAGGGTGGCGATGCGACGGGGGCGAGGCCACGGACGGGCACCTCGCTGACGACCAACGCCGGTGTGCAGTTCCGCCACGTCCGCTCCTTCTGCCACGGTTAATGCCGTCACGCACGACCGGCGCTTCTCGGTCAACCGGCACGCCGGATGTCATCTTCCCCATCGGGCAACAAAAATGCGCCAGCACGGCCGGCCGGCGTGACGGACCTCATCACCTCCGCCCGCCGATGCGGCCTCCACGCCCGGTCGGAATCGGCGGTACGGCGCGGGTGACAATGACCCGATGACCTCTGTCGCCATCGTCACCGGAGCCTCCAGCGGGATCGGCGCGGCCACCACCCGCCGGCTCGCCGCCGAGGGCTTCCACGTGCTCGCCGCCGCCCGCCGTGCCGACCGCCTCGACGATCTCGTCACCGAGATCACCGCCGCGGGCGGGCAGGCCACCGCGGTGACCTGCGACGTCACCTCGGACGAGTCGGTGGCCGGGCTCGCCGAGGCCGCCGCGCGGGCACCCGGGCCGGTCACCCTCCTGGTCAACAACGCCGGCGGCGCGCGCGGCCTGGACCCGGTGGAGTCCGGCTCGCTCGACGACTGGCAGTGGATGTACGACGTGAACGTGCTCGGCACGCTGCGGGTGACCCAGGCGCTGCTGCCGGCGTTGGAGGCGTCCGGCTCGGGGACCATCGTGGTGGTCTCCTCCACCGCCGGGCTGACCGTCTACGAGGGCGGCGGCGGCTACACGGCGGCGAAGCACGCCCAGACGGCCATCGCCGGCACGCTCCGGCTGGAGCTGTGCGGCCGGCCGCTGCGGGTGATCGAGATCGACCCAGGGATGGTGAAGACCGAGGAGTTCGGGCTTGTCCGCTTCGAGGGGGACGCCGAACGAGCCGCCGCCGTCTACGCCGGTGTGCCCGGCCCGCTGGTCGCCGAGGACGTGGCGGACTGCATCGCCTGGTGCGCCACCCGCCCCGAGCACGTCAACATCGACCGGCTGGTGGTCCGGCCACGGGCACAGGCGGCGCAGCACAAGGTGCACCGGGTCTCCTGAGTCGGGGACAGGACCCATGAGCGGGGCTCCACGACGTCGACCGCTCGGCGTGGTCACCCGGGGCACGACCAACCCGAACCGGCTCCGCCGGGTGGACAACTGGATCGTGGCGACCTGCGCCGACCGGCTGCGGGTCGCGGATGATCCGCTGGTGGTGGACCTCGGGTACGGCGCGACGCCGGTCACCGCCGTCGAGTTGCGGGCCCGACTGGCGGCGGGCGTCCGTCGGGACGTACGCCTGGTCGGGCTGGAGATCGACCAGGCGCGGGTGGCCGCCGCGACGCCGGCAGCCGACCCGCCCGGCCTGACCTTCGCCCGGGGTGGCTTCGAGTTGGCCGGGCTCCGGCCGGTGCTGGTCCGCGCGTTCAACGTCCTGCGACAGTACGACGAGAGCGAGGTGCCCGACGCCTGGCGCACCATGACCGCCGCGCTCGCCCCGGGTGGGGCGCTCGTCGAGGGCACCTGTGACGAGCTGGGCCGCCTGGCGAGCTGGCTGCTCATCGACGCGGACGGCCCCCGCACGTTGACCCTGGCCGCGAAGCTCACCACGCTGGACAGCCCCGCCGAGCTGGCCGAACGGCTGCCGAAGGCGCTGATCCACCGCAACGTCCCGGGTGAGGCGGTCCACGACCTGATCCAGGCGTTGGAGGACGCGTGGCGGACCGCCGCCCCCTACGCCACGTTCGGTCCCCGCCAACGCTGGGTGCGAGCGGTGACCCACCTGAAGGCCACCGGCTGGCCCGTCCTGTCCACCGCGAAGCGCTGGCGTCAGGGCGAGCTCACCCTCCCCTGGCCCCTCCCCTGACCGCGAGGCACGAGGGGGGGGTGGGGTGGATTAGAGGGCGCAGTTGATGAGGACCGGTTCGGGGTGCAGGGTCACGCCCAGGCGGGCGTGGACCTCGTCGCGGATGGTGCTGGCGAGCATGAGCAGGTCGCTGGTGCTGGCGGTGCCGCTGCGGTTGGTGAGGGCGAGGGTGTGCTTGCCGGAGATGGCGACGCCGCCCGGGCCGGGATGCCCCTTGACGAAGCCCGCCTTGTCGATCAGCCAGGCGGCGCTCACCTTGACCAGGCCGTCCACCCCGGGCCAGGCGGGCGGGTCGCCCAGCTCGGCGGAGCGTTCCAGGAGCTGTTCGTACGTCGCCCGGTCGAGGACCGGGTTGGTGAAGAAGGAGCCGACCGAGCGGGTGTCCGGATCGGCCGCGTCGAGCACCATGCCCTTACCGGCGCGCAGCCGCAGCACCGCCGCGCGCGCGTCGGCCAGCGGCACCTGCTCGCCCACCTCGACGCCGAGCGCCCGGGCCAGTTCGGCGTAGCGCACCGGGCCGGAGAGCGGCGAGCGGGCGAGCCGGAAGTCGACCGAGAGCACGACCCAGCGGTCCTGGTACTTGAAGATGCTGCCCCGGTAGGCGAATCCGCACTCGGCCGCCGGGATGGTCTGGCGGGTGCCGTCGAGGCGGTCGTACACCTCGACGCCCGTGATCGTCTCGGCGACCTCCTGGCCGTACGCGCCGACGTTCTGGATGGGGGTGGCACCGGTCGAGCCGGGGATGCCGGAGAGGCATTCCAGGCCAGCCCAGCCGTTGCGGACCGTGGCGGCGACCAGGTCGTCCCACGGTTCGCCGGCCTCGACGCGTACGGTGACGGACTCGGTGTCCTGGGCGAGGACCCGCAGGCCACCCGAGCGCACCAGCACGACCGTGCCGGGGAAGCCAGTGTCGCTGATCACCACGTTGCTGCCGCCGGCCAGGACGAGGATCGGCTCGTCCGTGGCCCGTACCGCCTGGATGATCTCGTCGGCGCTGGTCGCGGCCACGATCCGCCCGGCCGGCCCGCCCATCCGTAGCGTGGTGTAGCTGGCCAGTGGACCAGGGATGGCACGATCGGCTTCGGTTGTCGGCTGGGCGTAGGCGTCTGACACGTCTTTCACCTTAGGCTGATGGGCAGCCGTGGCACCTACTGGTGGCCCGGCACCCCCGGGAGGATGGCGATGAGCAGAGTGCAGGGCAGCAAGGATTTCTGGATTGGGGCACTCCGGACCGAGGGTCCGGCGTTCGCCGCTGCGGTTGCCGAGGCACCGCCGGAGACACCCGTGCTGTCCTGTCCGGGCTGGACAGTCAATGATCTCACCCTGCACCTCGCGGGCATCTACCACTGGGTTTATTCGTTTGCCGGGTCCGGGAGCACGGAGGCGCCGCCCCGCCGGGACACGTCCGCGGCACCGTCCGGCCTGAACGCACTCCAGCTCTGGCAGCAGGGGTACGACCGGTTGATGACCCTGTTCGACGGGCTCGACCCGGAGGCGTCGGCGTGGAACTGGGCCCCGCAGCCGAAGAGGGCCGGTTTCTGGCCGCGCCGGATGGCGCACGAGACGGCGGTGCACCGCTGGGACGCGCAACTCGCCATCGCGGCCGGTGAGCCGGTCGAGGCCAAGCTCGCCGCCGACGGGGTGAGCGAGGTGTTGGACACCTGGTTGCCCGCCGGCCGGCGGCAGGTGAAGGGCGACTGGCACGGCGTGGTTCAGCTCGCCGCGACCGACGCGGACCAGGAGTGGTATCTGCGGCTGCGCGGGCAGGGGGTGGCGCTGCTCGACACGGCGACCATCTTCGACCACGACGACCACCACACCCGCGCGCAGGTCAGCGGCACTGCGAGCGACCTGCTGCTGGCGCTCTGGGGGCGGGTCAGCTTCGAGACCCTCGACGTCACGGGCGACCGTACGCTGCTCGACGGCCTGCGCACCGGCTGATCCAGCGACAGCCCCACGCGACGAGGGCGTCACCCCGCCAGGGGTGGCGCCCTCGTCCGTACAGCCGCACAGATTCGTGAGAGCGCTCTCTTGACACGGCGCAGGGGTAGACGCCACCCTATCGTGAGAGCGCTCTCTTGGCCTTCTGCCACCGCCTCATCACTCTGAGAGAGGTCCATACGATGGCTGTCCCGGTACGCCGGCCAGGCCATCAGCGACGAACTGATCGAGGCCGCCCGGGTGGACGGCTGCGGCACCGCCCGGATCTGGTGGCAACATCGTGCTGCCGACGCCGCGCCCGGCCGCCGCCGCACTCGGTCTGCTCACGTTCATGACCACCTGGAACGACTTTCTGTGACCGTACGCTGTGCTGAACGACCCGGCGAACCCGACCGTTCAGCGCTCCCTGCGAGCGCTGTCCGACGGGTACTACCAGGACATGTCGCAGGTGTTCACCGGGGCGGCCATCGCGACGCTGCCCCTGTTGCTGGTCTTCGTGCTGTTCGGCCGCCAGATCATCGGCGGGATCATGGAAGGTGCGGTCAAGGCGTGAACGAGATCCGATTTCCCGAACACTTCCTCTGGGGAGCGGCCACCGCCGCGTACCAGATCGAGGGCGCGGCCCGCGACGACGGTCGCGGGCCGTCCATCTGGGACACCTTCTGCCGTACGCCAGGCAAGGTCTACCAGGGCCACACCGGCGACGTCGCCTGCGACCACTACCACCGGTACGCCGACGACGTGGCGCTGATGGCCGAACTGGGCCTCAAGGCGTACCGGTTCTCGGTCGCCTGGCCCCGGATCCAGCCCGACGGCAGCGGCCCGGTCAACCCGCGCGGGCTCGACTTCTACGACCGCCTCACCGACACCCTGCTCGCCCGGGGCATCGACCCGATCGTCACCCTCTACCACTGGGACCTGCCGCAGAGCCTGGGTGACCGGGGCGGCTGGACGAACCGGGAGACCGCCGAGCACTTCGCCACGTACGCCACCGCCGTCCACGCCCGCCTCGGCGACCGGATCGACGTGTGGACGACGCTCAACGAACCGTGGTGCTCGGCTTACCTCGGGTACGGCAACGGAGTGCACGCCCCGGGCGAGCAGGACGCGGCGGCTGCCTTCACCGCCGTACACCATCTGCTGTTGGGGCACGGCCTGGCCGCGCGGGCGCTGCGCGCGGCCGGCGCGCGCAGCGTCGGCATCACCATCAACCCCGCCGATGTACGACCGGCCGACCCACAGAGCGCGGCCGACGCCGCCGCCGTCCGCCTGGTCGACGGCCTGCACAACCGGATCTTCCTGGACCCGCTGCTGGCCGGCGGCTACCCCGACGACGTACGCGAGCACGTGGCCCGCATCGTCGAGCCGACGTTCATCCACGACGGCGACGAGAAGCTGATCGCCGCCCCGATCGACCTGCTGGGCCTCAACTACTACGCGCCGACCTACGTCGCGGGCCGGCCCGACGGTGGCGGTAACGGCGCGTACCCGGGCACCGAGGGGGCCGTGCACTTCCTGCCGCCCAGCGGACCCCTCACCGACATGGGCTGGATGATCGAACCGTCCGGGTTGACCCGGCTCCTGGAGCGGATCGCCGCCGACTACCCCGGCGTGCCACTGCTGATCACCGAGAACGGCGCGGCGATCCCCGACCAGGCGGGCGCCGACTCGTCCGAGGGGCTGGGGCAGGTGATCGACAACGACCGGATCGCCTACCTCGACGGGCACCTGCGGGCCGCCCACGAGGCGATCTCCCGGGGCGTTGATCTGCGCGGGTATCTCGTATGGTCGTTGTTGGACAACTTCGAGTGGGCGGAGGGTTACCGCAAGCGGTTCGGGATCGTGCACGTCGACTACCTGACCCAGCGACGCACACCGAAGGCCAGCGCCCGGTGGTACCAGGAGGTGATCTCCCGGAACGGGCTGTGACGAGCGGGGGACAGGCACGATGACGACGGCGCAGCGGCCGACGCTGGAGGCGGTGGCGGCTCGGGCCGGGGTGTCCAGAGCCACCGTCTCCCGGGTGGTCAACGGCTCCACCACCGTTGCCGAGCCGATCCGGGAGGCCGTCAAGCGGGCCGTCGACGAGCTGGGGTACGTGCCCAACCTCGCCGCCCGCAGCCTCGTCACCCAGCGCACCGACTCGATCGCCCTGGTCATGCCGGAGGCGGCCACCCGGGTCTTCTCCGACGACCAGGTGTTCCCCGGCATCATCCGCGGCGTCAGTCAAGAGCTGGAGGCCGCCGACAAACAGTTGGTGCTGATGCTGGCCGGCTCACCGGCCGGGCACCAGCGGGTCGAGCGGTACACGACCGGTCGGCACGTCGACGGGGTGCTCTTCGCCTCGCTGCACGGCGCCGACCCGCTGCCCGCCACGCTCGCCCGTCTCGGCATCCCCGTGGTGGTCAGCGGCCGGCCGCTCGGCGACGTACCCGTGCCGTACGTGGACGTCGACCACGTCGGCGGGGTCACCGCCGCCGTCCGGCACATGATCGACGGCGGTCGGCGGCGGATCGCCACCATCGCCGGCCCGCAGGACATGGTCGCCGGGATCGAACGGCTGATCGGCTACCGGGAGGCGGTCGCCGCCGCCGGGCTGCCCGAGCTGGTCGCCGTCGGCGACTTCACCCGGGAATCCGGCGCGGCGGCGATGCACCAGCTCCTCAACGACCACCCCGACCTGGACGGGGTGGTCGCCGCCTCCGACCTGATGGCCCACGCCGCCCTGCGCACGCTGCGTGCGGCCGGCCGGCGGGTGCCCCAGGACGTGGCGGTGGTCGGCTTCGACGACATCGAGACCGCCGCGTACACCGAGCCGCCGCTGACCACCGTCCGGCAACCGATCGTCGAACTCGGCCGACGCATGACCCGCCAACTGCTCCGACTGGCGGCCGGCGAGGCGATCGAACCGGCAATCATGCTCGACACCGAGCTGATCGTCCGCGCGTCGTCCTGACCGGGCCTGATCCGCGACACCTATTTGACCCGTAAGGCAAAGGTGCCGTGGTTAGCCGGCTGCGTAGCGGACTTCTGGCTTGCCGAACAGGGCTTTCACGATGTTGGGTTGGTTCTGCCTGCGGCGCAGGTGTGATGCGGCTGCGGCGGCGAGTTCGGTCGGGTTGG
>NZ_JBNCKT010000095.1:0-21920 GCF_049841675.1 Micromonospora sp. DT4 | reverse complement strand
ACAAAAACGCACAACTCATCACACTAAGTAACGCAATCTTCGACTGCAACAAAAATGATCTCAACTAATACGCGGCAACCGACCCACGCCGCGGACCAGCCGAAACACCATTCAAGATCCACTCATGGCCGCTTTGCCCTTACCTTGGCCGGACCCCGAGATGGGGCGTCACCCGTCCCGGAAACGCTCCTTCCCGGGACGACCCGCCAAGATCAACTCTGCGAGGCGTTCACCCAGGACAGCGATGTCTGGGCATGAAGAGAGGGCATCCATGATCATGGTGTGACGCAAGACTTGGACACCCTCTTGACCGCACTGTACGTGAAGATCGACGACAGCATCCGGACGCCCCGGTGGCGAGGTCGGCCGCCGCTGCTGACCGACTCCGAACTGGTGTGCCTGGCCGTGGCCCAGGTCCTGCTCGGTGCCCGGTCGGAGGCGCACTGGATCCGCTATGCCCGTATCCACCTGGCCGGCATGTTCCCGTACCTGCCGCAGCGGCCGGGCTACAACAAGCGGCTCCGCGCCGCGCTGCCGCTGATCAAGCGAGTGATCCGGGATCTGGCCCGCGACAGTGACTTCTGGTTCGACAACCACTGGATCGTCGACTCCACACCGGTGCCGTGCGGCATGTCCCGCCCGACCGCGCAACGCTCGGACCTGGCCGGCTGGGCCGGCTACGGCTACTGCGCCTCACACTCGCGGTTCTTCTGGGGACTGCGCCTGTACCTGGTCTGCACCCCGACCGGGATGCCGATCCTGTGGGCCCTGGCCAACCCGAAGATCGGCGAACGCGAAGTCCTGGCCGCGATGCTCGAACAGGACGCCGACGTGGTCGCCGGCCACATCGGCATCCTCCTGATCACCGACAAGGGCTTCGCCTCCAAGCCCTTGGAACGACACCTGGCCGACCAGGGCATCGCCCTGCTACGCCCGTCACGCAAGAAGGAGAAGGCCCGCTACGGCGAGCCGATGCTCAAAAAGGTCCGCCAACTCATCGAATCAGTCAACGACACCCTCAAGGGCCAGCTTGACCTCGAAGAACACGGCGGACGCACCTTCGAGGGCAGCGACGATCCGCACCACACCGCGTTCGGCCCCACCGTTGTGCTGCTCGCCCGCTCCCTCGCCGCGTTGCGCCTCGGCGACACCGACCTGGCCCTGCACCACCACCGGACCGCCGTCCGCCGCGACGACTGGCCCCTGCTGCCCGCCGAGCACCGGGCCGTCGATGCTGCCCGCGCTCACCTCGACAAAGGTGACTTCACCGGGGCCGGACGCGCGCTGGGCGACGCCCACGTCATCGCACCCGGCGAGGTCCTCTGTCGCCCTGCCGCCCGTACCCTCATCGCCGAGATCGCCCATCGTGGCCCGGCGGCTGCCGACGTGGCCCGGCTGGCCGACCTCATCGGTCTCTCCCGTGCCTGATCGACTCGGCATCCTGGAAAC
The DNA here is from genome assembly GCF_049841675.1 of Micromonospora sp. DT4. Lineage (NCBI taxonomy): Bacteria > Bacillati > Actinomycetota > Actinomycetes > Micromonosporales > Micromonosporaceae > Micromonospora > Micromonospora sp. DT4. Next base: position 20,471 of record NZ_JBNCKT010000095.1, on the reverse strand, counting down.
CGCGGTGTCCGATCGCGGGGGACAGCCCGGCTTCCAGGAACCCGAGTCGATCATGGGCGGCGGGCGGGAACGAGTGGGTGGGCGGCGGTATGCGGCAATCGGTCCGGGCGCTCAACTTGATCTAGCCATTTGCATCTAGCGATGCTAAGCGCGGCTGTCGTAGGGTTCCGGCAGCACCTCGAAAGATGCCAGGAATTGGCTCCTATGCCCTACTTTGCGCTGCGCGTCGAATGGTGGGGGCAATGAATCATGTCGCCGAAAACCTTACGGTAGAAGACCCGGGCTGGGTGGACGAAGTCCTGTTCGCCGGCCGTCTGACCGATGTTTGTCTCCGCCTGCCGGAACCGATCGACCGGGCCACCCTGCACCGGCTGGTGACCGCGGCGCAGGACCGGCTGACCGCGGCCGGGCTGCGTCCCGGCGGCGCCGCCGCGCTGCGGTTGCCGCCGTCGCTGGCGTACGTCGTCAACCTGCTCGCCACCTGGCGAGCCGGCGGGCAGGCCATCCTGCTCGACCACCGGCTGACCGGCCACGAGGTGGACCGGGCGCTGACCCGGCTCACCCCACAGGTGGTGGTCGCGCCGCTGCGGACCGGCGGCGGCGCGTTGAAGGTGTTCGTCGACGTCACCGAGAGTGTCACCCGGTACGCCGACAGCCCGGCCGTCAGCCGTCACGCCGTGATCCAGCTCAGCTCCGGCTCGACCGGTCCGTCGAAGGTGATCGGCCGTACCGCCGCCGACCTGGTCGCCGAGGTACGCCGCTACACCCGTATCGACGGTGTGGCGCTGCCCGGTGAACGGATCATCCTGCTGCCCTCCATGGTGCACGTGCTCGGCCTGGTCGGTGGCCTGCTCTACGGCCTGCACGCCGGTGTGGAGCTGGTGCCGCCGCAGCGACTCAGCGGCGACGCCGTGCTGGCCGCGATCGCCGCCGAGGCCACGCCGGCCACGGTGCTGGGCGTACCGTTCCACATCGGTCTGCTCGCCTCCACCCTGCCGTCCGGCCCGCTGCCGCAGTTGCGGCGGATGACCACCGGCGGTGAGCTGGTGCCGGCCGCGGTGGCGCGGGCGTTCACCGACCGGTACGGGGTGCCGCTGGGCAACATGTACGGGATGACCGAGGTCGGGGTGATCGGCACCGACCTGTACGGCGCGCACCGCCCGTCGATCGCCCCGGCGCCCGGCATCGAGGTCCGTGAGTCCGGTGGCGAGCTGTGGGTGTCCTGCCCGGCCTCGCCGTACGTCGGGTTGAGCGACCCGACCCGCTGGGCCGACGGCTGGCTGCACACCCGTGACGCCGGTACCGTCGACGCCGACACCGGCCTGGTCACCGTGCGCGGTCGCCTCGACTCGCAGGTCTCCGTGGGCGGATTGAAGGTCGACCTCACCGAGGTGGAGGCGACCGTCGCCGAGCTGCCGGGCGTGGCCGCCGCCGTGGTGGTGTGGGATGACGGCATCACCGCCTACGTCCAGCCGGACGGCCCGCGCGGCCGACCAAGACGTACTCGGTGTCCCGATCGGACACCGTCACTTTGTGCACGCAGAGAGGGTATCCATGAGAGCCGAGGTCCGCGCCTTCGTCGTCGAGCAGCTCGTCGACATGAACTACGACGTCGAGGGGCTCGACGACGACACCACGCTCGGCCCGTCCGGCGTCGACCTGGAATCGCTGGCCCTGTCCGACCTGGCTGTCCGCGTCGAGGACCAGTTCGGTCTGACGTTCGCCGACGACGAGTCCGAGAAGCTGGCCCTGATGACGGTCGGCGAGTTCACCACGATGGTCGCCGACCGCGTCGCCGAGGCGAAGCGCGACAACGCCTGATGACCGGTCAGCCCGACCTGGGGCGAGCTGACCTGCTGACCATGCTCGCCGAACTCACCGCGAAACCCGCCGACCAGGTCCCCGACCGGCTCGGCTCGATGGAGCTCGCCTGGCTCGTGCACCTCGTCGAGCAGCGCTACGAGCGTCAGCTCGACCTCACCGACGACGACCTGGCCGGCATCCGTACCGTCGACGACGCCCTGGTGGTCCTGCGGGCGTCGTTGACCGCTCCCGCAGATGGCTGAGCCGCCCGTCGTCCAGCTCACCGGTGTGTACGCGGTCAGCGCCCTGGGCCGCGGCGCCGAGGCGCAGCTCGCCACCACGCCGGCTTTCGGTCCGATCCGTCGCTTCGACACGACCGCCCGCCGGGTCACCGTGGCGGCCACCCTGCCCGAGGTGGGCACCCTCGCCGACGAGTTGGCCGCCGCGATCGACGAGGCCTGCCGGGCGGCCGGCCTGGACCGTGACCGACGCTCGGAGTGCGCGCTGCTGCTCGCCGTGCACGGCGGCCCGGCCCCCGACGTGGACCCGGTCCCGTCCGCGCTGGCCGGCCAGCTCGCCGTTCGGTGTGGACTGTCCGGTCACACCCGCGTCTACACCAGCGCCTGCGTGTCGGCGAGCACGGCGGTGGCCGACGCCGCCACGCTGATCAGCCGGGGCGACCTGGCCCGGGTGGTGGTGGCCGCCGGCTACCTCGTCGAGCCGGACCAGTTCGCGCTCTTCGACGCGGGTCGCGCCCTCGCCGACGACGGGGCGGTCCGCCCGTTCAGCGCCGGCCGCCGTGGCCTGCTGCTCGGCGACGGCGTGGCCGCCGTGGTGGTCGAGTCCCGCGCCGCGGCCCGGCGCGGAGTGGAGCCGGTGGCGACCGTCGCGGGCTGGGGTCGCGCCGGGGACGCGTACCACCCGTGCCAGCCCGACCCGACCGGCGTCGGAATGGCCCGTGCGGCGAGCGTCGCGCTGCGCCGGGCGGGGCTGCCGCCGCAGGCGGTCGGGTACGTCAACGCCAACGCCACCGGCACCGCGCAGAGCGACGCGGCTGAGGCCGCCGCGCTGCTGCGGGCCCTCGACGGGTACGCCACCGAGGTGCCGGTCAGCTCCACGAAGGCGTTGCACGGGCACACGTTGGAGGCGTCCGGGCTGCTCGAACTGGTGGTCACGTCGATGGCGCTGCGAGCCGGCGAGCTGCCGGTCAACGCCGGCTGGCGGGGTCCCGACGAGGCGTGCCCCCTCAACGTCATCACCGCCGCGCCGCGCCGCGCGGCGGTGACCCACGCTCTTACTCTCAACGCCGCCTTCGGCGGCGCCAACACCGCCCTGTTGATCGGCACCCCATGACCACCCCACCCACCCCGCGATCGTGCGCTTTCTGTCCGGACGAAGTCGACGAACAACGCGACTCGACGACGGGAAACGCAGGATCGCGGGAGACGGGCGGGGTGCGGGAGCTTGCGCGGGCTTGCTGGCCCGAGCCGGGGGACGGGGAGGTGCCGGTGGTGCCGGGGTTCGTGCACTCGGAGTTCGCGCCCACGGTGGTGGCGGTCGCCGAGCGGTGCCTGCGGCGGCGGTACGGGACCCCGCCGGTGCCGCCGGAGGTGCGCACGGCGATCGTGCTGGTCAGCGCCAGTGGTGACCGGGCCAGCGCCGAACACGTACGCGCGACGGTCGAGGCCGGCGGCCGGGTCGGGCCACTGTTCTTCTACCAGTCCGTGCCCAACAGCGTCGCCGGGCACATCGCGGCCCGCTGGGGGCTGCGCGGCCCGGTGGTCTGCCTCAGCCCGACCGGCGACCCGCACGCCGAGGGCACCGCGGAGGCGGCCCTGCTGCACGACGACGGCGACGCCGACGAGGTGTTGCTGATCCTGATCGAACAGACGCCCGACCTGCCCACCGGGGCGGTCGCGGTGCTGCTGGGGGGAGGAACACGACCATGAGGACACCGGGACTGCGCGGCCTGTTGGCCGCTGACACGGAACTGGGCGCGGGCAACATGCTGGCCCGCGTGCTGGCGCACGGCGCCGACCCGGACGGGCCGGCGCTGACCTTCGACACCGCCGTCGACGGGCATCCGGCGCAGACGCCACTCACGCTCGGTCAACTCGACGAGCGGGTCGCCGCCCGCGCCGCGTGGCTGCACGAGCAGGGGGTTCGTCCCCGCGACCCGGTGGCCGTCTGGGCCACCGCCGCCGCCGACATGGTGCTGAGCTTCCTCGCGCTGGCCCGGCTCGGGGCGATCCCGGCGCTGATGAACGGCAGGCTCCGCCCGGAGATCGCCGCCGAGTACATCCGTCGGCTGCGCGGCGTCGGTGTGCTCGCCGACGACGCGCACACCGCGCTGCTGGCCGGGCACGAGCTGGGCGTACCGCTGCTGGGCACACCCGCGCAGGCCGGCACGGGTGACCCGGCGGCGGCCCCGCCGCACTACCGGCACCACCCGGACGATCCGATCGTGATCACCCACACCTCCGGGACGACCGGGGTGCCCAAGGCGGTGCTGCACTCCCACGCCAGCCTCTTCGCGGCCACCCGGCACCTGCTCAGCATGCCGCAGGCGCAGGGCACCACCCGGATCCTCAACGCATTGCCCGCTCCGCACACCGCGACCGTGCTGATGGTCAACCAGGCGTTGGGCAACCGTGCGGAGATGTTCCTGCTCTCCGAGCAGGGCGGCGAGCGGGTCCTCGACGCGATCCAACGCTGGCGTCCCGACGGGGTGTTCGGTTTCTCGGTCACCTGGGCCGAGTTGGCCCGCTTCGACCTGTCCGGGTACGACCTGGACTCGGTGCGGCTGTGGTTCAACACCGGCGACTGCTCACACGAGCCGCACATCCGCCGCCTCGTCGCGGTCGGTTGGCACGACACCGTCACGCGCGACGGGGTGGCGCGGGTGCCCGGCTCGCTCTTCATCGACGGGCTGGGCTCCAGCGAGATGGGACACTCCATGTTCCACATCACCCACCGCGCCGACACCGACCGGTACGGACGCTGTATCGGCCGGCCGTACCAGTTCACCAAGGTCGCCGTGCTGGACGCCGACGGCGAGCCGGTGCCGGTCGGCGAGGTGGGTTTCCTGGGCATCGACTCGCCGTCGCTGTTCCGGGGCTACTGGAACGACTCGGCTACCACCTACCGGTTCCGCCAGCGGGGCTGGTACCTCACCGGCGACCTGGTCCGCGCCGACGCCGAGGGCCGCTACTACCACCTGGACCGGGCGGTCGACTCGGTCGACGCCGGGAACGGCCGGCGGTTCTTCACCGCCCTGTCCGAGGAGCGGATCCTCGCCGCCTGCCCGGACGTCACCGACTGCACCGTGGTGATCGTCGGCGCGGCGGGCGAGGTGGTGACCGACGTGCTGCTGGAGTTGGCCGCCGGCGCCGACGAGGCCGAAAACCGCACCGACCAGGTCCGCGCCGCCCTTGGCGCGGACGTCGGCGCCACGCTGCGCCGGGTCGTGCCGGTACGCTCCGACGACATCCCGGTCACCGTGACCGGCAAGGTCCGCAAGGTGGCCCTGCGGGAGCGCTATCTCACCGAGGCCGCGTCGTGAGCGCGCTGATCACCGGGATGGGCCTGTTCACTCCGGTCGGGCGGGGCGTCGAGGAGACCTTCGACGCGTTGACGACCGGCCGGTCCGGGCTGACCCGCCCACCCGAGGGCCATCCGGTGTCAGGCTCGCTGGACGTTGCCGGCCTGCTGCCCGACATCGATCCGCGCAGCGTCCTGCCCGGGCCGGAGAGCCGGGTGCTCGACCGGATCGTGGTCCTGGCGCTGCTCGCCGCCGCCGACGCGCTCGCCGACGCCGGCATCGAGGTGGGTCGCGACGTCGACCCGTCCCGGATCGGTGTGATCGTGGGCGGTGTCGGCGGGATGGCGACGCTGGAGTCGCAGGTGCTGGCCCGGGCCGCGCGTGGGCGATCGGCGGTCAGCCCGTACCTGCTCACCGGCATCCTGCCGAACATGCCGGCGGCCCGGATCGCCATCGCGTACGGCATCCGGGGCTACAGCTCGTCGGTCGGCACGGCCTGCGCTTCCGGCGCCCAGGCGGTCGCCGACGCGGTCCGGCTGATCCGTTGCGGGGAGGCCGACGTGGTGGTCTGCGGGGCCAGCGAGGCGCCGCTCTTCCCGACCTTCACCGACACGTTCGGCAACGCGCGGGCGCTGGCCCGCGCCGGCGCCGACCCGACCCGGGCGAGCCGGCCGTTCGACACCTCCCGCAGCGGGTTCGTGCTGGCCGAGGGTGCGGCGCTGCTGGTCCTCGAACATCCCGAGCACGCGGCCGCGCGCGGTGCCAGGGGGTACGCCGAGGTGGCCGGCTACGGCGCGACCACCGACGCGTACCACCCGACCGCCCCGCGCCCCGACGGCTCGGGCGCGGCGGCGTGCATCCGGGGCGCGCTGCGCAGCTCCGGAGTGCCCGCGGCGGCGATCGGCTACGTCAACGCCCACGGCACCGGCACGAAGCTCGGCGACATCGCGGAGACCACGGCCCTGGCGGACGTCTTCGGTGACGGTGGTGTGCCGGTGAGCTCCACCAAGGCGCTCACCGGTCACCTGCTGGGCGCGTCCGGGGTGCTGGAGACGGCGGCGACCGCGCTGGCGCTCGGGCGGGGGTTGCTGCCACCGACGTACCACCTCGACGACCTGGACCCGGCGTGCCCGGCGGACCACATCCGGTGCGCGCCCCGCGCGGCCGACCCGGAGTACGCGCTGACCAACTCGTTCGGGTTCGGCGGCCAGAACGTGAGCCTGGTGCTCGCGCGGGTCGCCGAGCCGAGGAGGTGAGCGCGGTGGTGCGTCACTTCGCCGACCGCGACAGGCGATCTCGCTGCACCTGCAGGACGGCGACAACGCCTGGCGGGAGTATCCGCTCTCGGACGGCACGCGCGCCGCGTACAACCACGACGTGCTGTCCGTCGCACCCACGAGGGGCGGCCGGACTACGCGGACCCCGACTACTGCCCGGTCATCTGGCGCGACCGCGCCCAGCAGGGAGGTTGACAATGTCACGGTACGACTGGGGTAGGACGCACCCGGGCATCGAGCGACTGGAACAGGCGGTGACCGAGCGGCGTGACGCCGTGGTCAAGCATCCGCTCTACGCCAACCTGGACACCCACGAGGCGCTTGTCACCTTCATGGAGCACCACGTCTTCGCGGTCTGGGACTTCATGTCGCTGCTGAAGTCGTTGCAGCGGCAGCTCACCTGCGTCACGGTGCCGTGGATCCCGACCGGCCCGACCGGCAGCCGCCGCCTCATCAACGACATCGTCATGGTGGAGGAGAGCGACGAGCTGGGCGAGGGCTACATCAGTCACTTCGAGCTGTACGTGCGGGGCATGGCCGAGGCCGGGGCAGACACCACGGCCGTGAACGCCCTCGTGGACCTGCTGCGCGCCGGCCGGCCGGTGACCGACGCGCTGGCCGCGGCGGGGGCGCCGGCCGCGTCCGCGCGGTTCGCCGCGACCACCTGGCACATCATCGAGTCGACCCCGGTGCACTGCCAGGCGGCGGCCTTCGCCTTCGGCCGGGAGGACCTGATCCCCGACATGTTCACCCAGGTCGTCGCGGTGAACGAGCGCAGCAACCGGCTGCACACGTTCGTCGACTACCTGGAACGGCACATCGAGGTCGACGGCGAGCAGCACACGCCGATGGCCATGCAGATGCTCGCCGACCTGTGCGGCGACGACGACACCAGGTGGCAGGAGTGCGCCGACACGGTCAACACCGCCCTCGCGGCCCGCGCCCGGCTCTGGGACGACATCCTCGCCGCCATCAAGGGCCCGGCGTGACCGACGCCGACCCGGTGCGGCTCTACCGCACGGTCCGGCTGATCCGCCGTTTCGAAGAACGGGCGGTGGAGCTGGTCCACGGTGGGCAGATCGTCGGCGGCATCCACCCGTACCTCGGTCAGGAGGGGATCGCCGCCGGCGTCTGCGCCGCGCTCGGCGCCGACGACGTGCTCGCCGGCACCCACCGTGGGCACGGGCACGTGCTGGCTCGCGGCGCGGACCCGGCCCGGATGCTCGCCGAGCTGTGCGGCCGGGTCACCGGGCTCAACGCCGGTCGGGGCGGCTCGATGCACGCCGCCGATCTGAGCATCGGCGTGCTCGGCGCCAACGCGATCGTCGGCGCGTCCGGGGCGATCATCACGGGCGCGGTGTGGGCCCGGCGGCGGCAGGGCCGGGACACCGTCGGGGTGAGCTTCTTCGGCGACGGCGCGGTCAACGAGGGGATGCTGCTGGAGGCGTTCAACCTGGCCGCGCTCTGGCGGGTGCCGGTGCTGTTCGTCTGCGAGAACAACGGCTACGCCACCACCATGCCGGTCGACGGCGCGGTGGCCGGCAGCATCGCCGGCCGGGCAGCCGCGTTCGGCATCCGGGCCGTCGACGTCGACGGCCAGGACCCCGAGACGGTACGCGTCGCCGCGGCCGCCGCCGTCGACCGCATGCGCGCCGGCGGCGGCCCCGAGCTGGTTGAGGCCCGGACCTACCGCTTCGACGCCCACCACACCTTCGAACACGCGGTACGCCTCGACTACCGGCCGCCCGACGAGGTGACCCGGGGCCGGGCCCGGGACCCGGTCCGCATCCAGGGCGAGCGCCTCGCTGACGCCGACCGCGCGGCCGTGGACGCCGAGGTCGAGGCGACCCTCGACGAGGCCGTGCGGTTCGCCCTGGCCAGCGGCGAACCCGACCCGGCCGACGCGCTGGCGTACCTGTACGCCAGCGGCCTGACCGCCCGCACCGGAGGTGGCTGAATGACCACATGCACCGGAGGTGGCTGAGGTGCCCCGACTGTCGTACCGGCGGGCGTTGACCCGGGCCCTCGCCGACGAGCTGGCCCGCGACGAGTCGGTGTTCCTGCTCGGCGAGGACGTCCAGGTCGGGGCGTCGCTGGTGACCACCGGGCTGGCCAAACGATTCGGAGTCGAGCGGGTCCGCGACACCCCGCTGTCCGAGCAGGCGTTCACCAGCTTCGCCACCGGGGCGGCGCTGGCCGGGCTCCGGCCGGTGATCGAGTTCCAGATCCCGTCCCTGCTGTTCCTGGTCTTCGAGCAGATCGTCAACCACGCGCACAAGTTCCCGCTGATGACCGGCGGGCAGTGCGCCGTGCCGGTCACCTACCTGGTGCCCGGCTCCGGGTCGCGTACCGGCTGGGCCGGGCAGCACTCCGACCACCCGTACAGCCTCTTCGCCCACGTCGGGGTGGTCACCGTCGTACCGGCCACCCCGGCCGACGCGTACGGCCTGCTGGTCACCGCGATCCGGCACGACGACCCGGTGGTCGTGTTCGCGCCGGCCGGCGCGATGGACGTCCGCGAGGACGTCGCCGAGCTGGAACCGGTGCCGCTGGGTCGGGGCCGGATCCACCGCCGCGGCGACGACGTCACCGTGGTCGCGGTCGGGCACCTGGTGCACGACGCGCTCGCCGTGGCCGAGGAGCTGGCCGACGAGGTGTCGGTGGAGGTCTTCGACCCGCGCACCCTGTACCCGTTCGACATCGACGGCCTCACCGGGTCGGTGGCGCGTACCGGCCGCCTCGTCGTCATCGACGACGCCAACCGTTCCTGCGGCATCGCCGCCGAGATCATCGCCTCGGTGGTGGAGCGGGTCCCGCTGCTCGCCCCGCCGCGCCGGGTGACCCGACCGGACGGCGCGGTGCTGCCGTTCGCCCCCGCCCTGGACCGGGCCGTGCAGCCCGGCCGGGAACAGCTCGCCACCGCCATCCACCTGACCATGAAGGACGGCTCATGATCGATCCGAACTATCCGTGGCCGTCGGCCGACGGGGCCTGGACGGACCTGCCGGAGCCGGCCCGCCGGGCCATGGTGGCCGCCGGCGCGGCCGCCTGGGAACGCGTCTTCCATGGCCGGGCCACCTACAACAAGCAGTGGCGGCTGGCCCGCCCCCCGGTGCTCGCCGCCGACACCTGGCGGGAGCTGAACGACGTCTGCGACCGGCTGGCCCAACTCGTCCTCGACGCCTGCCGACGTCGGGTGGACACCGCCGGCGAGCTGCGCCGGCTGCTCGGCGTCCCGGCGGGGGAGACCCGGCTGCTGGACGAGTCGGAGCCGCTGACCGAGGCGCTGCTGGCCGCGTACCGGCCGGATGTGATCTTCACCGACGGCGTGCCGAAGTTCGTCGAGTACAACATCGACAGCAGCCTCGGGGGAGGGTTCGACGCCGACACCGTCATCCAGCGGTTCGCGCAGCTCTACGCCGAGCACGGGATCCTCGACGACCTGCCGGTACGCGCCGCGCCGTCGCTGCTGGACCAGCGGTTCGTGGCGATCCGCGACGAACTCGGACTGCCCGACGGCGTCCGGTTGGCGCTGCTGATGGACTTCGACGCCGACTACCCGGGCCTGGACGACCCCGAGACGTTCATCCGGATCCTCAGCCCCCTCGCCGTACGGGCCCGGGACTTCGGCATCGACCTGGTCATCGCGCCCCTGTCCACCGCCACCCTGGACGCCGACGACCGCCTGGTCGTGGACGGCGCGCCGGTCGACGCGCTGTTCCGGCTGTTCGTGCCCAACCGGGTCACCCCGACCGCCGGCCTGGACGCGGTGTCCGGCGCCCTGGCCGCCGGCACGCTGCCGATGTACGTGTCGGCGGCGGCCTGGCTGCTCGGCAACAAGACCACCTTCGCCTGGCTGTGGGACGACGTCGACATCTTGCCCGCCGACGACCAGACGCTGATCCGCCGGCACGTCCCGTACACGGTGCCGTTGACCGTCGCGGTGCTCGACCGGGCGATCGCCGAGCAGGCCGAGTTGGTGGCGAAGCCGGCGGATGGCTCGGCCGGGCACGGCGTGCTGATCGGCCCCGAGCTGAGCCCGTCGGACTGGGCCGAGGGCCTACGCGCGGCCGTCGACCGGGGCGGGGCGATCCTGCAGCAGTACCTGCCGGCCGACCGGGTGCCGATGGACTTCGTGCAGATCGAGACCGGCGAGATGGTCACGGCCGACGTCCCGTACTCCCTGGCTCCGTACCTGTTCGGTCGCCGCGCCTCCGGCGGCCTGGCGAGGGTCGGCTACCCCGGCGGCGATGGGATCCTCAACCTGGCCCACGGAGTCCTCCTGACGGGAATCCTCCTGCACGACTGACCCGGCCCTCTCCCCGTTGATCATGGGGTTAGCGGCCCGCCAAGCAGTGTTCGGCCCCGCCAACCTCATGATCGGCGCTAGCTGGCTCGGAGATGGTGGGACAGGGCGCGGAGGGTTTCGGCCGTCGCCACGGCGTCGCTGCGGGCGCTGCCGTGGCGGCCGTCGGTGCTGTAGAGGGTCGGGTCGGTCGTCAGCGGGTGGTCGGTGAGGTGCACGTGGACGGTCCCCAGGCGGTCCGCCAGCCGTGCCGTGTGCGCGGAGAGGCGGCGCATCCGCTCGCCGAGGCCGGCCCGCACATGCTCGGGCACGGCCGGGCTGTGCGACACGTCGAACATCCCGACGGTGATCACGTCCGCGCCCGCGTCCCGTAGCGCGCCGATCATCGCGGTCAGCTCGCCGTCCACGGCGTCCGCGTCGTAGGCCGGGGAGAAGGCGTCGTTGCCGCCGCAGACCACCAGCGCCAGGTCCGGCGCGAACGCCAGCGCCGGGGCGAGCTGGGTGGCTCGCACCTGGTGCGCGCGCAGTCCGCGTCGGCCCAGATTCCGGTACGCCAGCCCAGGGCGTACGACCCTCAGCTCGGCGGCGATCCGGTCGACCCACTGCACGTCCGGGTAGCCCGGCGTCGGCTCGCACATGCCCTCCACGACGCTGTCGCCGAGCGCCACAAACCGTCGCCACGGGTGAGCGTGCAGCAGTTCGGTGGCCTCGCCGGAACGGAGACAGTACGGGTCCGTCGCTTCGCTCAACGTCGATGGCATGCCGGCACGCTAGTCGACCGCGGTCTACTCGGCCAGGCTGACCTCGGCCAGGTACACGCAGGTCCGCTCCTCGAAAGAGGTGGTTGCGCGCCTCGCGGAACGCGCAGAACCACGTACCGGCGTGCCGGGGGAGGTCGGTGAACGCGCTGTGCGGCGCGCTGTCGCCGAACAGGTGTACGGCGATGACTTCGGCGGTCGGGCGACGGGTGGATGACGACGACATGCGTGACGGGCCTCCTGGCGCTGGTGGGCGGGACGTCCCGGTGACGACGGCCGACGGTAGCCGCTGCCGCTGCCGCTGCCGCTGCCGCTGCCGCCGACGCCCGGACGGCCGTGCGGCGAACGGAGGACGAACGTCCGGGACGGCGGTGTCGGAAACGCGTCGCCCGCGACGGCGTCGGCGCGCTGGACGGGATCGCTGGCGGCGGCCGGTCACGATGGCGGTGGGCCGGACGCGTCGGGGTCGGGAGGTGGCGGGATGCTCGGTTCGTTCCTGCAGGCGCTGGCGAGCAAACTGGTCGAGGAGATCCTCAAGAGGGTCGTCGAGTGGCTGGCGCCGAAGGCGCTGGGGTCGGTGCCGCATGCCGCCTCGCCGAACTGCCCGCGCTGTGGCGGGTACGGAGTGGCCCGCTGGGCGCCCGGCGGGGTGTGGCCGCTCTTCGTGCCGTCGCTCCTCACGTTCACGTGGGGCTTCGCGGGCCTGCTGCTCGGCGTGCCAGCGCTGCTGTTCACGGTTGTCGGCGCGCTGGTGTCGGGCGCGGTGATGCCCGTTCTCGTCGTGCTGCTGGGTCTGCCGGTCAGCGCCACCGTAATGCTCCTGGGCGCGTTCGGGCTGGCCCACTACCACAGCTACCCGCCGAAACGCTGCCACCGCTGCCACGGGAGCTGGCCCCGGCGTACCCGCGACGACTACCTGCGGGCAGCTCAGCCGGTGTTCGCCTGCGCGTGCGGTCAACGGCTGCGGGTACCCCGGGCCGCCGGGTCGAGGCTGCGCTGCCCGCGCTGCCACACCGAACATGCCACCCCGGCGGCCGCCGGCCGTTGACGGTTCAGCGGCGCTCGTCGAGCAGTTCGTCGATCACGCGCCGGGCCCCGGCGGGGTCGGGGCCGTCGAGGGTGATCAGCGCCTTCCGCAGGGCCCAGCCGCGCCCGCGCGCCCAGGTGGCCGCGTCGACGTCGAGCGCGTCCGCGGACCAGGCCCACGTCGAGGCACTGGGCCGTCGTCTCGTCGGTGTGCGGTACGCCGGGTGGGGAAGCTGGGCTCATCCGTCCGAGCCTGCGGACGCCGCCAACGGTGCGCAACCGGTTTGTGGGTCAGGGGGCGGCGGTTCGGGTGGGTCGTCGGGGGTGGCCCGGGTGGTGCGAGCGAACAGGGGGAACGCGGTGACGAGCAGGCACGTCGCCGCCATGGCCAGCAGCGCCGGGGTGAGGCCGAACGCGTCCACCGACCAGCCACCGAGGAGCGCGCCGACCGGCAGGCCGACGAAGGCCAGCGAGCCGGCGATGCCGAGCACCCGCGTCTGCAGGTCCGGTGGCACCCGCTCGTAGAGCGCCACACCGAGCAGCGGGTTGACCGCCGCGATGCCGATCCCGGACAGGAAGGTGACCACGAGGACGACCGGCAGCTCGTCGCTGATCGCCAGGGCGACCAGCCGGGGTGTGCCGGCGACCGTCGCGCCGATCAGGAACGTCAGCCGGCCGGGCAGCCGGGGCCCGAGCGCGGTGAACGCCACGTTCCCCAGCAGCGCGCCCGCCGAGAACGCCGCCAGCACGAGGCCGAGCCCACTCGGACCGTGCAGTTCCCGGGCGACCCAGAACGGGATGTAGACGGCCACGCTCGCGTTCGCCACCAGGTTCAGCGCCGAGACGACCACCAGCATGCCCAGCAGCGGCCGGTCCCGGCCGAGGTAGCCGAAGCCGTCCCGCAGCGCGCGGAGGTAGCCCGCCGGCGCGGCGGGGGCCGCCGGGGCGGCCGGAGGTCGGACCAGGAGGCCGATGAGCAGCGCGCAGATCGCGAAGCTGGCCGCGTCGATGAGGATGGCCTCGGTCATCCCGAACGCGGCGATCAGCAGACCACCCATGGCGGCCCCGAACAGCGTCACCATGCGACTCAACCCGTCGTAGGTCGAGGTCAGGCGGATCAGGGGCACCCCGGCGGCCTCGGCGACCGGCCGGAACATGACGTGCTTGACGCGGTCCCCGATGCCGCGCAGCGCCCCGGCGACCGCGACCAGCGCCACCAGGGGGGCGAAGCCCAGCCACGGCGTGAGCGCGACGACGACCATGGCCACGGCGCTGCCCGCGTCGCACAGGATCGAGGTCCGGCGCAGGCCCATCCGGTCCGCCCAGGGCGTGCCGAGGGCACTGGACAGCAGGTACGGCAGCGTCTCGGCGAACGCGACCAGACCCATCTTGGTCGGGCTGCCGGTGGTGACCAGCACCAGCCAGGGGATGGTCACCACCGAGATGCGGGTACCCAGGTTGGAGATCAGGTCCGCGCCGACCAGGACGACCAACTGCCGGCGGGGTGTCACGCCCCGACCGCCGCCGCCCGCCGCGCGGCGTACGTGGCGCGCAGCGCCCGCTTGTCCACCTTGACCGAACGGTTCACCGGTAGCCTGTCGACGAACTCCACCCCGGCCGGCGCCCACATCTCGTTCAGCTCGGCGGTCACCAGGTCGATCAGCTCCGCCGCGGTGACCGTCGCGCCCGGCGCGGTCACCACGTACGCGAACGGCACCTCGCCGACCTCCTCGTCCGGTACGCCGATCACGGCGGCGGACCGCACCTGCGGGTGCCCCGCCAGCACGTCCTCGATCGGGCGGCAGAAGATGGCCCAGTTCCGCCGGTGCGTCACGATCATGTCGTGCGCACGGTCGACCAAGTAGAGGTAGCCGTCGTCGTCGAGGTGCCCGATGTCGCGGGTGCGGACCCAGCCGTCGACGAGCGTCTGCGCGGTCCGCTCGGGCTGCCCGTGGTAGCCGGCGAAGCTGAGCCGGCTGCGCACCCACACCTCGCCGTCGTGGCCCGGCGGCAGCACGGTGCCGTCGTCGTCGCGGATCTCGATCCGCACGTCGCCGTAGGGTCGCCCGCAGGAGCGCAGCCGCTCCGGGTGCTCCGGGTCGTCGGTCAGCCCGGGCAACGCGGTGATCACCACGGCCTCGCTGAGGCCGTACACGATGCGCAGCACCGGACCGAACCGCGCGATGGCCTGGCGCAGCCGGGCGGGCGCGGCGGGCCCGGCGCCCACGTTGAACATGAACATCGCGGAGAAGTCCGCGCCCACCAGCGCCGGGTGGTCGAGCAGCTCGTAGAGCATCGGCGGCGTCACGAAGGTGGAGTTGATCCGTTCCCGCTGCACGGTGGCCACGAACGCCGTCGGGTCCCAGTCGTCGCACAGGAACAGCACTCCACCGGTGAACAGGTTGAACAGGGTGGTGATCTGGCCGCTGGCCAGCCACATGGGCGAGTGCGACAGGTGCCGTAGCAGCGGGAACCCGGCGGCGCGGAAGTCGGCAGCGAGCGTGAGGATCTGGGCGTAGAAGCTCTCGGTGTGGTGCACCAGCTTCGGCGCGCCGGTGGTGCCGCTGGTCTGGAGGAACGACTCCGGGGCGGCGACGGCCGTCGGCAGCGCCACGGAACCGGCCGGACCGGTGTCGGCGGTGAGGTCCGGGCCCGCGCCGCCGGGGCCCAGGCAGCACACCGGTACGCCGGGCAGCGTGGCGGCCAGCTCCGGCCCCAGGCTGGCCGGGTCACGGGCGTCGTATACCAGGGCGTCGGGGCGGGCCAGCCGGATGAACTCGTCGACCTCCCGGCGGGCGGTGACCGGGGCGACCCACATCGTCCGGCAGCCGATCAGGTGCAGCGCGAGCTGGAGCAGCGGACCCTCCACGGCGTTCGCCATGGTCACCAGCACCGCCGCCCCGGGGCGTACGCCGTGCCGGGTCAGGGCTGCGGCCATCGCGCGCGTCCGCGCGGCGGCCTGGGCATACGTGAGGCGTTGTCCGCCGCCGACCAGCGCCTCCCGGTCGCCGAAGTCGGCGAACAGATCCAGTGCTCTGTCCACGTAGGTCGCGTGCCCGGGTCCGTCAGTCATCCGGCAAACCCCCATCGGAATCAAGCGGCGGTCTCCGGGCCGGTTCCCGGCGAGTCGCGGGCGGTGGGCGCGCGTTCGGCGACCGCACCGCCGCCGCCTGCGAGCCTAGGCCGGCGAGGGCGCGCCGGGACCGGGCCGAAGGGCGAAACCGCAGGCCCGGAGGACATCTGATCGTGTCGATCAGTCGATTGACGCCCGTCATCGGCGGCGGCTAGGTTTCTGGACCATCGTCCAGGCGGGAGCCGTCAGCGGATGGCCCTGGGCTGCCACACGATGGAGGTTCAATGTCGACCCCGAAGAGATGGCATGTCGTCGCGGTGGTCGCGGCGCTACTGGTCACGGGAACACCCGCCGTCGTCGCCACCGCTGGTGGATCACCTACCGCCGCCGGCCGGCTGGACCGGGGCGAGTGGGCGGGCAGTTGGGCCGCAGCGGTCACCCGGGGTAACTCGGTCGGTCTGACCAACACCGGCCTGAACGACCAGAGCGTCCGGATGGTCGTGCACGTCTCGGTGGGCGGTCCGGCGCTGCGTGTACGGCTGAGCAACCTCTACGGCGAGCAGGCGGTCCGGGTGGGCCGCGCCACCGTCGCCCGGCCGAACGCCGCCACCGTCGACGACGTCTCCGACATCGACCCGGCCTCACTGCGCGCGCTGACGTTCACCGGCGCGGCCTCGGCGACCATGAACCGGGGCGCGGAGCTGCTCAGCGACCCGCTGACCTTCGCCGCCGGGGACGACAGCGACCTGGTGGTCACCGTGCACTTCCCGACGCCGACCGGGCCGACCACCTTCCACGGGCAGTCCCAGCAGACGAACTTCATCGGTGCCGGTGACCTGACCGGGGCCGCCGACGGCGCGGGCTTCACCATCCGACCCACCTGCTGCTGGTTCTTCCTGTCCGGCGTCGACGTGCAGCGCAAGGGCAGCCCGGGGGCGCTGGTCGTGCTCGGCGACTCCATCGGGGACGGCAACGGCAGCACCGTCAACGCCAACCGGCGCTGGCCCGACCTGCTCTCCGACCGACTGCTCGCCGACCGGCCCGACAAGCGCACCCCGGGCGTGCTCAACCTGAGCCTGGCCGGCAACCGCCTCAACCACGAGGGCACCGAGCCGGGCGCGGGCGACTACCCCGGCTACTTCCAGCTCGGCCCGAACGCGGCGGCCCGCCTCAACGAGGACGTCTTCGCCCAGACCGGGGTGCGTACCGTCGTCACCCACCTGGGCATCAACGACATCTGGATGTCCAACGACTCGCCGGAGGCGATCATCGCCACTCTGCGGCAGATCAACCAGCAGCTCCAGCAACGTGGACTGACCAGTCTGGTGGCCACGCTCACGCCGTACGAGGGGCACGGCGCTCCGGGTGTGTGGACGCCGGAGAAGGAGGCCACCCGGCAGGCCGTGAACGCGTACCTGCGCGGCAGCCGGGAGTTCGACGGGCTGCTCGACTTCGACCGGGTGCTGCGTGACCCGGCCAAGCCCAGCCAGGTGCTGCCCGTGTACGACTCGGGGGACCACATCCACCCGAACGACGCCGGCAACAAGGCGATGGCCGACGCCGTGCCGTTACGGCTGCTCGGCCTGTGACACCCCGGGGGTGGCGGGGTGGCCCGCTGCCCCCGGAGCACCGACATCCTGGGGAGGAGTACGTCATGACGGTGCAGGACCTGCTCACCGGCCTCTACAGCGAAGAGGGCCGCCAGCATCCGTACCCGTGGTACGCCCGCCTGCACCGGCTCGGGCCGGTCAGCGCGGTGCCGCCGCGCGCCGAGCACCGCACTGTGGCGGCGGTGGCGGTCGGCTACGACCTGATCGACGAGATGCTGCGCGATCCGCGGTGGACCAAACAGCCGCCGCCGGGCTGGGAGGAGCACGAGATTTTGCGCACCTTCCAGACGTCGATGATGTTCATCAACCCGCCCGACCACACCCGGATGCGGCACGTCTTCTCCCGCACGTTCACCCCGCGCCGCCTCGGCGCCCTGGAGCCGGTGATCCTGCGCGTCGTCGACGAGCTGCTGGACAGGATGGCCGACGCCGGTGACAGCGTCGTCGACTTCGTGGCCGACTTCGCGTACCCCATTCCCGCGCTGGTGATGGCCGAGTTCATCGGCATCCCGGCGGGGGAGCTGCCCTGGTACCGGGATCGGGTGGACCGCATCGACGAGTTCCTGGACGTGGCCGGCAAGACCCCGCAGCGGCTGGCCGCGGCGAACACCGCCGCGCAGGAACTGCGGGCGTTCTACCGGGATCTGCTGGCCCACCGCCGTCGCACGCCCGGCGAGGACCTGATCAGCGCGCTGGTCGAGGCGGTCGGCTCGGGTGAGGTGGAGCTGACCGAGGAGGAGTTGATCAGCAACCTGATCGTGCTGTTCAACGCCAGCTTCGTCACCACGGTCTACATGTTCAGCAACGGCCTGCCGCTGCTGCTGGCCCACCCGGGGACGGTCGCCGCGCTGCCCACCGACGACGCCCTCGCCGCCGGGTGCGTCGACGAGGTGCTGCGCCTGCAGAGCCCCGTGCACTTCCTCGCCCGGGCCGCGCCGGAGGACACGGTGCTGGCCGGCGTTCCGGTCGCCCGGGACGCCAACGTGCTGATCATCGTCGGCGCGGCCAACCGCGACCCGGCGCGGTTCCCCGATCCGGACGTCTTCGATCCCACCCGCACCGGCCCGCCGTCGTTGGCCTTCGGTGTGGGCCTGCACTTCTGCCTCGGCGCGGCGGTGTCCCGGCTGGAGGGACGTCTCGCGCTGCCCCGCCTGTTCGCCCGGTTCCCCCGGCTCGCGGTCACCGAGACCCCGACGTACAGCGGCAGCCTCTTCCTGCGTGGCATCGACAAGCTGCTGGTCAGCACCGGCGGATAGGAGATCAGCATGGCCCTGCACCCGGAGGTGGCGGCCTACCGCGCCGCCCGCGCCGCGGCGGGCACGCCGCCGCTGTACACGCAGACCCTCGGCGAGGCGCGCGCCGCGGACCTGGCCGCGATCCGCGCCGGCGGCGGCGTGGTCGAACAGGTCGCCGAAGTACGCGACGAGCACGTCCCCGGCCCGGGCGGTGACCTGCCCGTGCGCGTGTACCGGCCGGCCGGGTCGGGTCCACTGCCCACCCTGCTGTACTTCTTCGGCGGCGGCTGGACGCTCGGCAGCATCGACACCGCCGACGGCATCTGCCGACGGCTGGCCAACGCGGTGCCGTGCCAGGTGGCGACCGTCGGCTACCGGCTGGCGCCGGAGCATCCCTTCCCGGCGGCGGTGCACGACTGTCACGCCGCGACCGTCTGGATCGCCGAGAACGCCGACCGGTTCGGCGTGGACCCGACCAGGCTGGCGGTGGGCGGGGACAGCGCGGGTGGGAACCTCGCCGCGGCGGTGACCCTGCTGTGCCGCGCGGACGGGCCCGCGCTAGCCGCGCAACTGCTGGTCTACCCGGACACCGACACCGGCGGTGAGTTGTCCGGCCCGGTCGGCGACGACCCCACCCTGTTCAACCGCCACTCGGTGGCCTGGTACCGGACGCACTACCTGGCCGACCCCGAGCAGTCGCGGGACCCGCTGGCGTCGCCCCTGCGCGCCGACGACCTGTCCGGCCTGCCGGCGGCCCTGGTGATCACCGCCGAGCTGGACCCGCTGTGCGCCGAGGGGCAGCGCTACGCCGAGCGACTGCGAGCCGCCGGCGTGCCGGCCCATGTCGACCACTACCCGGGCATGATCCACGGGTTCTTCGCCATGCCCGGCGTGTTCAGCGACGGCCGACGTGCGCAGGACAGCGCGGCCACGTTCCTGCGGGACCGGTTCGGGCTGCCGGCGGATCGGGAGACGACACCGGTCCAGCCGGAGGGAACGGGGGTACGCGGTGGTTGAGCGGGTGCTGGCCGACCGGCCGGTGACGTTCGCCGACTACGGCGAGCGCGCGCGGGCGGTGCTGGCCCCGGACGTGTGGGACTACGTCGCCGGCGGCGGCGCGGCCGAGGTGACCCTGGCCGCCAACCGGAGCGCGCTGGACCGGGTCGCCGTGCTGCCCCGGGTGCTGCGCGGCAGGGAGGCGGTGGACACCGGCGTCCGGCTGCTCGGGGAGCCGTACGCGATGCCGGTCGGGGTGGCGCCGATGGCCTACCAGCGACTCGTGCACCCGGACGGGGAGCTGGGCCTTGCGGCGGCGGCCGGCGCAGCCGGGCTGCCGTACGTGGCGAGCACCCTGAGCAGCACGCCGATCGAACAGATCACCGCGGCCGGCGCCCAGGTTTGGTTCCAGCTCTACTGGCTGCGCGACCGGGCCCTCGTCCGCGACCTGCTGGACCGGGTCGTCGCGGCCGGCTGCCGCGCGCTGGTCGTCACCGTGGACGTGCCGGTGCTCGGCCGACGCCCCCGCGACCTGCGCAACGCGTTCCGCCTACCGGCCGACGTGGTCGCCGCGAACCTGCCATACGGCAGGGACACGCTCGCCCACGCGGGCGTCCCCGGTGTCTCCGCGATCGCCCCGCACACCGACGCGTCGTTCGAGTCGGCCCTGCGCTGGGCCGACCTGGCCTGGCTGCGCGAGCACGTCGACCTGCCGCTGGGCGTCCTGGTCGGCCGCCCGCTGCTGTGGGCGCTCGCCGTCGGGGGGGGTCCTATGTTTTTGTCAAGCCGCGATGGCGGCGGGACGTGCCTGGTAGGGCGTTTTGTCGCGGAGCATGGCGAACAGGA
>NZ_JBNCKT010000094.1:0-22009 GCF_049841675.1 Micromonospora sp. DT4 | reverse complement strand
GACATAGCGCTCGGGTAACACTCCGGACACCCGTGATGTTCCTACCCCACCAACCATGATCCACAAGACAGGCCCTAACGTGAGGGGCGTGGCGCTCTCACTGGCGATCTCGCCCTGCCCCAACGACACGTTCGTCTTCGACGCCCTGGTGCACGGGCGGGTGCCCGGCGCCCCGCCGGTCGAGGTGACGTACGCCGACGTGGACGTGACCAACACGGCGGCCGAGCGGGGTGCGTTCGATCTGGTGAAGGTGAGCTACGCGGCGCTGCCCTGGCTGCTCGACGACTACCACCTGCTGCCCTGCGGCGGCGCGCTCGGTCGCGGGTGCGGGCCGCTGGTGCTCACCAGGGGCGACCGCGCCGACCTGACCGGCGCCACGGTGGCCGTGCCGGGCGACCGGACCACCGCGTACCTGCTGTTCCGGCTCTGGTCGGCCGGACGGCCGCCGGCCCGGATCGAGGTGGTTCCGTTCCACGAGATCATGCCGGGCATGGCTGCCGGCCGCTACGACGCTGGGCTGGTCATCCACGAGGCCCGCTTCACCTACCACCGGCACGGCCTGACGGCGCTGGTCGACCTCGGCGAATGGTGGGAGACCGACACCGGCCTGCCCATCCCCCTCGGTGCGATCCTGGCCCGGCGCGGCACGGTCGACCCGGAGGCCGCCGCCGGCTGGATCCGCGAGTCGGTCCGGCAGGCCTGGGCCGACCCGACGGTCAGCCGGGAGTACGTGCTCGCGCACGCTCAGGAGATGGAACTCGACGTGGTGGACCGACACATCGGCCTCTACGTCAACGAGTTCACGGCCGACCTGGGCGAGGCCGGCTTCGCCGCGGTGACGGCGCTCCTCGACCGCGCCGCCACCGCCGGGCTGGTGCCTCAGACCTCCAGCTCGCGCGCGACCGCGTGGACCAGCTGAGCGATCTTCTGCGCGGTCTTCTTGTCCGGGTACCGGCCCCGACGCAGGTCCGGCTGGACCTTCGCCTCCAGCACCTTGATCATGTCTTCGACGAGGCCGTGCAGCTCCTCGGCCGGCCGGCGACGCAGCTCCGCCATCGACGGCGGCGCGTCCAGCAGCTTGACGCCCATGGCCTGCGCGCCGCGACGGCTGTCCACCACGCTGAAGTCGACCCGCTGACCGCCCTTGAGGTCGGTGACGCCCGCCGGCAACGCGCCCTTGGGCAGGAACACGTCACCGCCCTCGTCGCTGGTGACGAAGCCGTATCCCTTGGCCGTGTCGTACCACTTCACTCGACCCGTAGGCACCTGAAAACCCCTGCTTCACTTGAGCCGCTACTGCTCCAAGGCTAGCTGGATCATGCCGTCGAGCGCCGCTGGGAATCCGGTGAGATCGTCCAACACGACACTCGCCCCCGCCGCGCGCAGCTCATCCGGGAAGCACGGGCCGGTCGCCTTCTGCTCGGCGAACAGGTCACCGGCCAGCTCGTCCACCACGAGGCCGAGGTGGTCCAGGTGCAACCGGGCCAGTCGGCCGATCTTGGATGTGACGACGAGCACCGTTCCGCCCCGGGCACGGATCGCGTCGATCGCCTCCCGCGCTCGGCATCCACCGGTACGCCCGTCCTGGCGGTCAGTGCCCGGTAAGCCGCGGCGATGCCGGGCCAGGAGTCAACCAGGGTCATGTCGAGATCGAATCCGACGGTCAGCGCGGGCATGTCGAGAAACCTACCGGGCGACCCCCGACCGGCCGTACGTCCGAGGGGCGCGACCGGCCCACCCCGGGCTAGCGTGGAAAGACGATGACCACCTCACTCGCCGACCACCTACGGTCGCTGCCCGACGAGTCACTGGCCGCCCTCCTGCAACTGCGGCCGGACCTCGTCGTGCCCGTGCCGGCCGACATCTCCGCCCTGGCCATCCGCGCCCAGTCCCGGGTCTCGGTGGCCCGCGCGCTGGACGGACTGGACCAGTTCACCCTGCTGATCCTGGACGCCGCCCGGCTCACCCGGCACCCGGACGAGGGCACGACCGCCACCGATGTGATCCTCGCCATGGCGACCGCCGGACCGCACCCGCCGGCGCCGACGGCCGTCCGGGCCGCCGTGGACCGGCTGAGGGCGCTGTTCCTGCTGTACGGCCCCGAGCACGCCATGCACGTGGCGGCGGCCGTCGACGAGGTCTCCCCGTACCCCGCCGGGCTCGGTCGCCCCGCCGCCGACCTGGACGTTCGCGCGGCCGCTCTCTGCGCGGACCCGGCGAAACTGCGTCGGACGCTGCTCGCCGCACCCCCGTCTGCCCGGGCGATCCTGGACCGGTTGGCGGCCGGGCCGCCCGTCGGCAGCGTGCCCGCGGGCGCGTTGCAGGCACCGCCGATCGGCGTGCAGGACGCCGTTCTCGCCGACCCGACCAACGGTGGCGCACCCACCGGCTCGCCGGTGCGCTGGCTGGTCGACAACCGGCTGTTGGTGACCGTCTCGGCCGGCTCGTCGACGGCCGGCGGCACCGTCGAGCTGCCCCGCGAGGTCGGCCTCGTGCTGCGGCGCGACAGCGGCCCGCTCGGGCCGTTGCAGACCAGTCCGCCGTCGGTGGCTGCCGCTCCCCGCGAACCGAAGGCGGTCGACTCGGCCGGCGCCGGGCAGACCATGGAGGTGGTGCGGCACACCGAAGGGCTGCTGGAACAGCTCGCCGCCGAACCCGCCCCGGTGCTGCGTTCGGGGGGCATCGGTGTCCGGGACCTGCGCCGGCTGGCGCGTACCGCCGGCCTGGACGAGCCGACCACCGTGTTGCTGCTGGAGGTGGCCTACGCGGCCGGGCTCGCCGGTGAGATGGAGCTGCCCGGCTCGGCCACCGGCCGGTACGGGGCGGACCAGCAGGTGCTACCGACCGGCGGGTACGAGGTGTGGCGGGCCGGCTCCCTGGCCCAACGGTGGGAGCACCTGGCCCGCGCCTGGATGACCATGAACCGGCAGGTGGGGTTGGTCGGACGACGTGACGACCGGGACCGGCCGATCACCGCGCTGTCCGCGGAGGCCGAGCGGGCCGGTGCGCCGGCCACCCGGCGGGCGGTGCTCGGGGTGCTCGCCGATCTGGAGCCGGCGACCGCGCCCACCGCGGAGGAGCTACAGGCACTGCTGGACTGGCGGGCGCCACGGCGCAGCCGGGGCCGGGAGGCCGCCCACCGGGAGGTGCTGGCCGAGGCGGCGCAGCTCGGCATGATTGGGCTGGGGGCGCTCACCTCGTACGGGCGGTTGTTGTTGAGCGAGCTGACGTCGACCGACGAGTCGGGCGACCCGCTGGGGTTGCACGCGGACGCCGAGAGCGGCGACCCGTCCAGTGCCGTTCGGGCGTTGGACGCGCTGCTGCCTGCCCCGGTCGACCACTTCCTGGTGCAGGCCGACCTGACCGTGGTGGTGCCGGGGCCACCCGAGCCGGCGCTGGCCGCCGAGTTGGAGGCGACGACCGAACTCGAGTCGGCCGGCGGGGCGAGTGTGCACCGGGTCACCACGGCGAGCGTACGACGGGCACTGGACGCCGGTTACACGGCCGACGACCTGCACGAGTTGTTCCGTCGACGGTCACGTACCCCGGTGCCGCAGGGGCTCAGCTATCTGGTGGACGACGTGGCCCGTAAGCACGGCGGGCTGCGGGCCGGCTCGGCCGGGGCGTACCTGCGCAGCGACGACGAGGCGCTCCTCACCGAGGTGCTGGCCGACCGGCGGCTGGAGTCGTTGACGCTGCGCCGGCTGGCGCCGACGGTGTTGGGCACCCCGTACCAGGTCAGCCGGATGCTCAGCGCACTGCGGGACGCCGGGTACGCGCCGGTGCAGGAGGACGGCACGGGCAGCACGATGCTGACCCGGCCACGAGTCCGGCGTGCTCCGGCGCGGGTCGCGGTGACCACCAGGACGCTGGACCCGCTGGCCGCCCCGAAGCTGCCGATGCCCCGGCTGCTCGGGGTAGTCGACCACATCCGGCGGGGTGAGGCGGCGGCACGGGCGGCCCGTCGGGCCCCGGCGGTGGTCCGGGGTGGGGCGGCGGGGCTGGGCGGGGGCCCGGTGCCCGCGCACACACACAGCGAGGCGCTCGCCGTACTCCAGCAGGCGGTCCGCGACCGGGCGCTGGTCTGGGTCGGGTACGTGGACGCGCACGGGGCGACCGCGTCGCGGCTGGTCAAGCCGGTCTCGATCGGTGGGGGTTACCTGCGCGCCGAGGACGAGCGGACCGAGATGCTGCACACCTTCGCGCTGCACCGGATCACCGCGGCGGTGCTGGCGGACTGAGCCGGGCGACGCCGCCGGCGTGGCCGGTCAGCGGCGGCTGCGCCGTACGGTGCCGACGACCGAGACGATCAGCAGCAGGGCGAAGCCGGCACCCGCCGACTCGCCGACCGAGTCGACGAAGCCCTGCCGCAGCACCAGCCAGCCGAAGAGGAACCATCCGACGAGCAGCGCCGCCGCGAAGGCGTACGCGAACACGGTCGCGCGCGACACCTCGTCGGGCGATGCCTGCTCGTACTGCGCGACCATTTCACGGTCGACCGTCATACCCAGCCTCCCCGCCCCGTACGGCCCTGGACTCCCAGCGTGACACTCCTGCGACCGGTGTGACAGGGGATAAACCCCGGAACCGGGGCGTGTGGTCGAGCGTGGGGCGGGCGACGCCGGTGTGGGCCGGCCGTGCTGGGCCGGCCCGGACGTGCCGCTCGCCCCCGATACCTGCTCCGCCGCGCCGACCGGGGCGGCTCCCCCGCCACCACTCCCACCGGACTGCGGATCGAACGTGCACGCGCCGGCGCCGACCAGCACGACCACCACCAGTGCAACAAGTCGGGAAGTGCTTAGGGCACGCCTCATGGCACCTCCCTGGACAGTTGTCCCTTTACTAGACGTTCGTGAGTGCCGTCCTGGTTGCATCTGGTGAGCATCTTTCTTTCCACGTTCTCCGTCGTGCAACACTGGTTGGTCGGCCGGCGGCGGGTAAGCGACCGCCGCACAGCCCCGACGGCCAACCGAGGAGAGGACGCTGGCGTGAGTGGTGGACCGCTGATCGTGCAGTCGGACAAGACCCTGCTGCTGGAGATCGACCACCCCGACGCGCAGGCCTGCCGGATGGCGATTGCGCCCTTCGCCGAGTTGGAGCGCTCCCCGGAACACGTGCACACGTACCGGCTGACCCCGCTGGGGTTGTGGAACGCGCGGGCCGCCGGCCACGACGCCGAGGGCGTGGTCGACTCGCTGATCAAGTACTCGCGCTACCCGGTGCCGCACGCGCTGCTTGTCGACGTGGCCGAGACGATGGACCGGTACGGCCGGCTCCAGCTCGCCAACGATCCCGCGTACGGGCTGGTGCTGCGGGCGCTCGACCGGCTGGTGCTGATCGAGGTGGCCAAGAGCAAGAAGCTCGCCGGCATGCTCGGCGACAAGATCGACGACGACACGATCCGGGTGCACCCGTCCGAGCGTGGCCGGCTCAAGCAGGCGCTGCTCAAGCTGGGCTGGCCGGCGGAGGACCTGGCCGGTTACGTCGACGGTGAAGCGCACCCGATCGAGCTGGCCGAGGCCGGCAAGGACGGGCGCAAGCCGTGGACGCTGCGGTCGTACCAGCGCGAGGCTGTCGAGGCGTTCTGGGCCGGCGGGTCGGGCGTGGTGGTGCTGCCCTGCGGCGCCGGCAAGACCCTGGTCGGCGCGGCGGCGATGGCCGAGGCGAAGGCGACCACGCTCATCCTGGTCACCAACACCGTCGCCGGCCGGCAGTGGAAGCGGGAGTTGATCGCCCGCACGTCGCTGACCGAGGAGGAGATCGGCGAGTACTCCGGCGAGCGCAAGGAGATCCGCCCGGTCACCATCGCCACGTACCAGGTGCTCACCTCGCGGCGCGGCGGCGCGTTCACCCACCTGGACCTGTTCGGCGCCCGCGACTGGGGCCTGGTCGTCTACGACGAGGTGCACCTGCTGCCCGCGCCGATCTTCCGCTTCACGGCGGACCTCCAGGCCCGCCGCCGGCTGGGCCTGACGGCGACTCTGGTACGCGAGGACGGCCGCGAGGGCGACGTGTTCAGCCTGATCGGGCCGAAGCGGTACGACGCGCCGTGGAAGGACATCGAGTCGCAGGGCTGGATCGCCCCGGCCGAGTGTGTCGAGGTCCGGGTGACGCTCACCGACGCGGAGCGCATGTCGTACGCGACGGCGGAGGCCGAGGAGCGCTACCGGATGGCGGCGACAGCGCGCACCAAGCTGCCGGTGGTCAAGGCGCTCGTCGACCGGCACCCGGACGACCAGGTGCTGGTGATCGGCGCGTACATCGACCAGTTGCACCAGATCGGCGAATACCTGGACGCGCCGATCGTGCAGGGCTCCACCACGAACAAGGAGCGGGAACGGCTGTTCGACGCGTTCCGCACCGGCGAGCTGCGGACCCTGGTGATTTCGAAGGTCGGCAACTTCTCCATCGACCTGCCCGAGGCGGCGGTCGCGATCCAGGTGTCCGGCACGTTCGGGTCACGCCAGGAGGAGGCGCAGCGGCTGGGTCGGGTGCTGCGCCCGAAGGCCGACGGCCGGCAGGCGCACTTCTACACGGTCGTCTCCCGGGACACGATCGACACCGAGTACGCGGCACACCGGCAGCGCTTCCTCGCCGAGCAGGGGTACGCGTACACCATCGTCGACGCCGACGACGTCCTCGGCCCGTCCCTGCCGTCCTTCGACTGACACTCCGCTGTGGCGCCTAGCGCTCCGGTCTGCAGGGCTGTGGCACGCCGGTGGGCGCGGCCGTTCAGTGACCCTGCCGGCCGTTGGCGAACTCGCCACGCAAACCCGATGAGGAACGGGCGCAGCGAGGGTGAACAGTTAGTTGATCAACTGCTTTCCTCAGGCGGCGCTGAGCTTCCGCAGGACGTACTGGTTGAGGCTCATGCCATCCTCGGCGGCGTGGATGGCCAGCTCACGGTGCAGGCTCTCGCCTACGCGCAGGTTGAACTTACCCGAGTAGCTGCGCTCTGCGAACGGCTGCGGCACCGCCTCGCCCTGCTCCTCCATGTCCGCGATCACTTCACGCAGTAGGTCCTGAAGCCCCTGCAGAGCCTCGATCTGGGAAGGTGCCAGCCAGGAGAGGGACGGGAACTCAGCGCAGGTGGCGACGAACTCTCGGTCCTGGACCGACCACGTGACACGGTAGGTGTAGTGGGACACCTCAGGATGGGAATCGGTCTGCATCACATGGCCTCCTTCTTGTCGATCGCCTTGAGCACTTGCCGTACCTGGTACGCCTTGGCTTTCCCCTTGTCGTTCTGGATGTTGACGCGCGGGTCCCCCGCCCAGGGCATCTTGAACACCGCGTGGGAGGTGCCGGCCTGCCGCGGCTTCCCGAAGTAGTGCTCGCACACCCCGTAGAGATCGTTGTAGGCGATGTTCTGCTGGTTCTTCCGCATCGCTTCAACGAGCTTGTCAATGGACGGCACAGGAGGATGGTACTGCTAGCGGTACCACCGTCACAACGCTTCGCCCGGGTGGGCTGAACGGGGCTCCCTTGGGACCGGAGCGGACGGCCCGCATGGGTTGCCCGCTGCCCATCGAGCAGGAAGCACCTCCACCCTGAGGTCGACAGGAGGGGCCTCCACCAGCACCGCTAGGCACGAGGCTGCTTGCAGCGTCAGCGGGGGGTGGACTCAGCGACAAAGACGCCGCGACCAGGGCGCCCAACCAGCACGCCCTGCTCCCGCAGCGTCGCAACCGCCCGCTGGATCGTCGAGTGCGAAACATCGTAGGAGTCGGCAAGCGCGCGACCCGAGGGCAACTGGCTGCCCGGCGGATATGTCCCGTCCTTGATTTTGCCTCGCAGGTCGTCTAGCAGCTCGTCCATGGTGGGCGGGATAGGCACGATGCGGCCCCTTGCAGTCGGTTGGCCCACCCAGTATTGATCCACCCCCTCGACGTAGGCAATGCATGTACTGAAAGAGGTGATAGTGGTGACATAATGAAGGTGATGATGGTTCGGTAGAAGAGGTTAGAGCAGTACTTGACGTAGGTGATGCTGCATCGGTAGCGTCACTGTCGGTGATGCGGTGCTGCTGCGGTCGGTTGGCGCCTCTCGTACCGGTCTCGCATCGCCGCTGAGACCCCACCCTCCGCGCTCCCCCGGCGCGGCCCTGCCGCCGTACCGCCGATCGAGGCTGCGGTCGCAGGGTGGGGCGGTCTCCGCCGACCGCAACCGGCGGAGACCGCCCCCTCCACTTCGACGCGACCCGACGAAGGGCGGTCCCCCATGCGCGACCCGATCCGCCAACTGGTGAGCCGACGCGAAGAGAGACACCGATGGCAGCAGCCACCCAGAACCACCGGCACCGATGACCGAGCGCTGGGTGATCCACCTGCCGGTCACCGCGCCCGACCTGCTCCGGGCCCGAATCCTCGCCCGGACCGCCGCCCGCGTGCTGGCCCGGCTCACCGCCCGCGTCGAGCCGGGCGGGGTGACCGTGTCGGCCGAGGACCAGCAGTGCGTACGCCACTGGGTTTTCTGCGATCGGCGACTACCCGGCGGCGGCCGATGTGCCCTGCCTACCGACCACAGCGCGCCCTGCTCGCGACGCGCGCCCTGGCTCGTCAGCCGGCGCGGAACGCCACCCAGGCGTCGCTCATCCGGTCGGCCTGAACTGCGGTGAACATGTCCATGCAGGAGTCCTGCGTGTAGTCCATGAAGTTGTGGATCGGGTCCAGCCCGGGTGCCGTGCCGGCTCCTGGGCCGTCGCGCCCTCGGTGACCCGGGCGGCGCTCTGCTCGCCGGCGCAGGCGGCGACGCCCGGGGAGGCGGTCACGGGGGCGGCGGTGGCCAGCGCCCCGGACGCGCCGCCGGACGCCAGGAACGTGGCGGCGGTGGCGGTGAGGACCGCCAGTCGGAAGGTCGATCTGCTCTGCATCGGTGCACCCTCCGGTGAGGGAGCGGTGCGGGGTCCAAGATGCCGTCGCTCCGGTATGAGAACAGGTCGACGACATCGACAAAAGACCCTCTGAGCTGGGCAGATGCCGATGTAACGGAACAGGGTCGACCAGCGCTGTTAGGCCTGACCGGCAGCGGTCTACAGGACCCGGGTCACCTGCTCGGCGGCGACGATCGCGTCCCGTCGGGCCGGGTCGAGGTTGGCGCTGATGACCACTGACGCGCCGGCCGACAGCGGCGCGAGCAACCACTTCAGCGGCTGCTCGTGTTCGCCCGCGTCGACCAGCAGTCGGTCCCCGGCGCGCAGGTCGAGCATTCCGGCGATCTCCCGGGCGAGCGCGCCCCACTGACCGTAGGTCGTGCCGTCCGCGCTCGCCGGGTCCGACGGGTGGATGGCCGTGTGGTCGGGCGTGACGTCCGGGTGGCGAAGCACCTCGGCGGACCAGTCCAACCAGCCCAACGGCACGTCGACGAGCCGGCCCGGCCCGGTGCCGACCAGGTAGCGGTGCGGCGCGTCCGGCACGTCCTCCAACCAGTCGTCCTGCCGTTCGGGGGTCACGAAGACCGCGTCGAACGGCCGGTCGCCGCCCGGTTCGAGCACCGGCAGGCCCGCCGTGGCGCGCGGCCGGAACGACACCGCCAGGCCGCACGCCCACGCGCCCAACAACACCACGGCGGTACGCCAGTGCGGCGGCAGTAGCACCGCTACGCGGCTGCCGGGGCCGAGCCCGCAGCCGTCCCGCAGCAGGCTCGCACTGCGCGCGGACCACGCGCCGACCTGCCGTGCGGTGAGGTCGACGCGTTCACCGGTCGCCTCGTCGCGGTAGCTGATCAGCGGGCTCTCGATGGCGGTGGGCGGTACCGACTCCTCGGCCGTGGCGTGTGGTTGCATCCGCGTGCTCCCGGTGGTGACGACGTCCGCACCACCCTACGCAACGACTTTGGTCGCCGCCGTCGTCGGCCGATGGCCGTAGCGGCTGGCCGGATGGCTCGCGCACGGTGGCCGACGACCCCGCCGAGCCGCCGAGTTCGGGCGACCCGCAGCAGGTGCTCGACGCCAGCCGACGCCACGACGCCCACCTGCATTCGCTGCGCTAATGTCTGTGCGCCGAGGATGCCGCGGCGGGGTTGGGGTGTGTTGCGGTGCCACCCAAGATCGTGCAGGCCATCCTCGCCCTGCGTGACGTCGAAGCCAGCCTCTACGCGGGATGGAATCCGCTCATTGTCCAGTCCTAGTCGGGACGCTTGAGCGCAGGTGATTACCGGGACACACCCCGCGTGATCCGTTGTTGGCGGGCTGCCGGTCCCGGTTGGAGCGTCAAGAGGGGTAACGGTGCGGATGCCGAGGATTGTGGGCGCGGGCTGCCCCGAAGACCTCATCACCTTCGTCCTGTCCGGCGTGTTTCTCAGTCTGGCGCGGACGCCGGTTCCACCGGAGGTACATTCGGCCGCCCGGATGCCCGGTTTGCATCTGGTCCATACGGCGCCGGAAACGGCCGAATCCGTGCTGGCCGTGCAGGCCCTGTTGGCGCAGCCGCCGAGTGTGATCGAGCAAATGGTGGACGTCCCGCCGGCTTCGGTAGCCGCCACGCTCGATCTGGCCGGGGCGATCGCCCGCGCCGACACGCTGCGTCTACCAGTCCTTCTTGCTGCACATGCCGTGAAGGGCGCGGATAGCGTCCGAGTCCGCCCGATCAACGCTCTGGGGCGTCGCGTCTCCCCAGATGACGCGGACTATGGGCTCGTGCTGCCTGTTAACCATTTGGTCGCTGAATGCGCGGCTAACACCACGGGCCCCGCCGCTGACCGGCAGCAGGTCAACTCCGATCCGTCGATGCTCGACGCTTTCGGGGGGTTGCCGCGCGAAACCGTGGTCGTCAAGATGCCCGCCGATCTCCACTCACCTGCCCCGACCCAGAAGGCGACTGAGGCTCACCCGCCAATCGCCACCCCGACTACCGCAGCGCTGCGTCTACGCGGCGGCTCCTCGCCTATGGACCGGGTTCGCGGTGCCCTCGGTAGCACCTCTGTCTCGAGCCCGTCAAACGCGCCGGTCGGAGGGTCGCGCGACAACGCGTCCGCTGTGCCCAGCGAGGGGTGGTCGGGGCCCGGACAGGTGCTGTTGGAGCAACTGTGGCGAGAGCACCGGCAACGGCAGCGGCGTCCAGGTTGGCAGGGGCAGCCGCTGGGCCGCCTCCGATTGTGGGGTCGTGATCTGTTTGGGCTGCGTGACCTACCACCCAAGCCAGACTTCCTGCCGCCATCTTTCGACTCCTTCGACGACATCCCCACAAATTCGTTGCTCGATCTGTTTTACCGGCTCGACCTGACCGTGGCAGATTCACCTGTGAACCTCGATTCGCTGCAACGGGAAGACGGCACGGTTTGGCGTGACTCGAACGTGACGTGGATGGGCCCGTTGGCGAACCCCGCCGAAGAGACGAGAAGCGCTCTAGCCGTCGCGGAGATGCCCAGGATCGTGCACACGTTCTGGTACGGGAGCGCACTGGACAAGTTGCACACAACAACCCAGAAATTTCAGCAGACAATTGCGGAGTCGGCGCGCAATGGCAAGCGTCTTGCATTCGCCACGGTGTTATGGACGACGGTTACCCGCGAGCAGTTCCGCTCTCCTGATGCATCGGTCACAAGCATGCTTGACTGGGCGAGGCGCAACGATATTATATTAATCAACGTGCATGAGGTCTTCAATGCCGCCACGCCGATGCACCTGATGGACGAGTTCCAGCTCGCACTGTCGAAGGGGACATCCGGTGGGTATGCCGAGGGCAAAGACATTTCCCTCCCGGAAGTCCTTCACCGTTTCGGCGGTATCGGCATGGACGGTGACAACATTCTGCATAGCAAGAAGGGATTGCGTACGACGTTCAGCCACTACGGATTCGCCCTCGAAGTCTATCCCGATCAGGGCTGCGCGAATAACTCGGCGATGCTGTTCGCGCGGCGACATCCGGTGGCCGAGAAACTGATCGACTTGCTGCGAAAGAACTACAGTCTGCACGTCGACGAACTGCGTCCGGATTTGCACCGAATCGCCGAAGATGAGACCGCTCAGAGCGAGCATTACGCCAGAGTTGCCTCTACCAGGTACCTGGCCCGGTCCATCATGGAACGCAGTGGACCGCTGAATATTGAGCCACTCCTGGGGGCAACAGGACACGATGCCGACAGCATTCCAACTATCGACCAGCGGCATTTCAAGATGGGAATCGCGCACACCTGGTTGCCTGAGCTGCATAGGGAACCGGAAGCTTTAGTTGACATAGAAGCGGGGGCGGCGCAAGCCCGCGTGTTGCCGGCTCTGCAGCGGGCCGTCACCTATCTCGTTCGTGAGCTGGCAAACCGTAAGGGCGACCTGAACCTGCTGGCTGTCGAGTCGTTAATCAAGGATCTTCCGAATCCTACCGCTGCCTGGGAGGCGGTCGTTGGATTCCTTCTCAGGTCGCCCGACTTTCCTGACTTGATCCGGACGGCCACCTACTCTCACTTTGCCAACCTGAACAACGAGTCGCATGACGCAGCCGAAATCGAGCGCCACACCGTTAACCTTCCACAGTCGGTGAGGGAGGCCCTCGGCATCCCGGAGCAGCCCCGCCTCATGCCCGGCACTCACATGTCTCGGGGCGCCTACCAGGTGCCGGTCAAGCTGCGCGACCGGCCCTGGCTGACGATCGACTTCGGCAAGAAGGGCACCGATCTGGACGCTATCTCCTTAGCAAAGATTAAGCAGATTGCCAATTCGGTCGCCGCTGACCTGCGTCGCGGATTCCACGTCGATGTCTTCGTCGAGGGCGGCGGGAACGGCAGCGCTTTCGGCATGAGCCGTGGGGCGCAGGAAGTCGGATTGGCTCGCGCGACCACCGTGCACCGCCAGCTCATACTCTATTTCCCGGCGGTGACGAACCAAGTGGTTCTTCACCCCCCCTTCTCCCGAGGCGCCGGGGAGTCGGCCGGGCCAGTGGTCGTCGACGCTTCGGATCTGGGCCGACGCCAGGTCGCCGTCTGGTGGTCGCGCCGGCTGCCACCACTCATCGACCCGGTACAGGTGCAGGTCAGCCACGATGGCTCCCTCTCGGGGGCGGCAATGTCGACTCTGCGCACCCTGGCATCCGCCGTCGTGGAGAGCTCCGCCGACGGCGCGCTGGAACTGCAGGTGGTCGGCACGAATCGCACACAGGTACGGGCCGTGCTGCAGCGCCTGATGCCGGATGTGATTGCCAACCTTCCCGAGCACAAAAAACGCGCGAGTGCCGTGACGATCGCGGAGCTCGGCCCACCTGCCACGCTGCCCAGCGACACGGTGCTGATCCACCCGCGCCTGCAGCGGCTCGTGCCTCTCAATCGTGCTGATCAGGGCCTGGTGAACGCAGTTAACGACAGGTTGTTGACTCACGGAATTCCGCAGACCCCGGCCACCATTCTTGAGGCAGCCAAGATGCTTGGCCACACGTACCCAAACGATCAGATCTCAGAGATCGCCGGATATTTCCATGACGTGCAACGTCCGTTTCGCCTACGCGGCGGCGCTACCTACAGCGAGCGGATACGCGCCGCCTTGTCCTCCGCTCTACGCCCCGAGCCTTCAGTCCTGGCCAAGGACAACGGTGCCATCAGCAGCAACGGTGAGATCGGAAGTTTGGCTCCCCCGCCAATCCATTCCCGCGCGGACCCACCGCGGGCGGATGTCGAGGTCGAGGCGCTCGGCGAGCCGAGTTGGCCACTGCGGCTGACAGACGCCGTCACCAAACACGGTCACGTCTACGTGATCTCCGACAACGGCGAACGCGAACAGTGGCCGTTACGCACGGAGCTGATCGCCGCCGCTGACCACCGGCATCCTGTAATCCTGCTGGACGCCCCGAGAGCCGGTCGGCCGCCGCTTGCGTCCCACCTCGCCACCCTGAGCTACTTACTCGAACAACTCGCCCAACGCGGTCTACCACAACTACCCCTCGTGGTCACCCCCGCCGCCGTCGACCCTGTGCTCAACGTGACAAAGCAGTACGGCGCTGTCACCGTTCATCAAACTC
This sequence comes from Micromonospora sp. DT4, assembly GCF_049841675.1. Lineage (NCBI taxonomy): Bacteria > Bacillati > Actinomycetota > Actinomycetes > Micromonosporales > Micromonosporaceae > Micromonospora > Micromonospora sp. DT4. Next base: position 8,066 of record NZ_JBNCKT010000094.1, on the reverse strand, counting down.
TCGAAAAATCGCACAACAGCACCGCTCACCTTGGGCCCCTGTGGAAAGCCACCTCCGCCAGGCAGGACGCTTCCACCGACACCTCTGACGATCCCTGGCCCCGCATCACGGCCGGCGTCCTGCACGCCGCGGCCAAACTCGCCCATCCCACTGAAGCCGTCACCCGTATCGACGACACCTTCGGCGCGTTGATCTGGGCCGCCGACCTCACACAAGCCCGCACAGCCTTCGACAGGCTCAACACGCAATGGTCTACGCGACAACTGAAGACCGGTCTGACCCACGTCAAACAGATCATCGAACGGGCCGGCAATCATCCTCACCTGATCGCCCTCGAACCCATACTGGAACTCGGCGTGCGCAGGGAAGCCAACACCTTCTTCGACTACGCCAACACCCCAGAGACCGACCGTCCCCGAACGCTACTCAGCGCGGTAGGCCGCCTCGAGGCGGCCTACCTTACCGGTGCAGCACCCGACTCCGGCCTCACTAGCCTCGAAAAGATGGTCACCGTGGTCGGCGGCGACGCAGATCTGACCTCCGTGTCGAAATCACTACTCGCCGCCATCAACGACATCAAAGCCGGCAACTTCCACACCGCCGAACTCTTCAAAACCAACAACGCCCACAAACTTGACGCCAACGAGAAGACAAGCCTAGCCAACACTGCCGCCGAGCTAGCAGCCGTCATGCCCCACCACCACCAACAACAACTCCACCTGCTAGTCACAGGAATCCTCGAATGCCCACCGAAATGACTTGAGGCTTAAAGGCACTCGATGATGCTGTCCCGCTCGGACAATCAAGGAGAGCACCTTCCTGAACACACGGAACCTCAAAGCGCGACGTGGCCGGCGTCGCCGCTGGTGTGGCGCTTACCGCCGCGACGCTCGTCGGCACCAGCCTGCCCGCGGCGGCAGCGATGGGAACGGGCCGGTTCCAGCTCTGCGCACAGGGCAACTACACCGCCAGCGTGTACTTTCTACGCGGAGGACAGCTTCAGCAACCCGCACTCGAGGTCCAGCAGGAGCTGACCGGAGCGCGGTTCACCGTAGCTGGTCAAGGCCGTCCTGTGGCGCGTCACAGGGCGGCCTTGACTCATCTCGGGTGCCGTCGGTCCCGGCGAAAGCGGACCATCAGCCGCCCGCGTGTTGCCGCTGCCCAGTTAAGGGAGGTCGTTGACGCAGCGGAGCACCGGCCGCGTCGTCAGGGCGACCGGGTCCAACGCCGTATCGGAGCGCACGGTGAAGGTCGCCGATTCTCCCGGTAGGAGGGTAACCAGGGCGCGGTCCGCTGCGGCCGAGCCGTCGAGCCGGTCCGGGAGGAGGGTCAGGTCGCGCAGCACCGTGCGCGCCGTCACCCGCACCCGCTGACCGCCGTCGACCGGCTCGACCGTCGCGTCCCACGCCGCCGCCGGCCAGTCGACCTCCCGGTCCTCGGCGAAGAACCACAGCGCACGCTCCGCCGTGTCGCCCGCCTCGGCGACCAGCAGCTCACGGCGGCCCTCGTCCGGCCGCGCCAGCTCCACCGGCAGCTCCAGCGTCACCGAGGAGTACGCAGGTACGTCCAGCTCGACCGTCGTCTTCGCCCGGGGCTCGCCGCTCAGGGTCAGCCGGGTCGCCGAGGCGAAGGCCCGCCACGGCAGAGCGGTCTCGTTGACCGCGACCAGGACCAGCCCACCCCCGCCAGGAGGAACGCCCTCGCCGGCAGGACCGTCGCCGCCGGCCAGCCCGCCGTCGCGGGGTTGCACGGTCAACAGGCGATCGGCGTACGCGTGGCGTAGCGCGTACCACAGGGGTTTGCGGCGGCCGTCGCCGTCGACGGCCGACCAGGAGGTCACCGGCCAGCAGTCGTTGAGCTGCCAGACGATCGTGCCGGCGCAGACGTCGCGGTGGGAGCGGAAGTGTTCCACCCCGAGCTGGATGGCCCGCGCCTGGTTGAGCTGCGTGAGGTAGTGCCAGTCGTCGAAGTCGGCCGGGGCGGGCAGGTGGGCGTCCAGGCCCCGCTGGAGCTTGGCGTCACCGCCGACGGCCTTCTGGTGGTACGCCATGCCCGGCGAGTCGGACGCGAGCGGATCGTCGCTGAGCGCACGCCGCAGCGTGGCGTACGTGGGCGGGCACTGGTAGCCGAACTCGGCCACGAAGCGCGGCACGTACTCCCGGTACTTCGTGTAGTCGTCGGTGTTCCACACGTCCCAGATGTGGGTGGTGCCGTGCGCCGGGTCGTTGGGGTGGATCATCTCGGTGCCCGACCAGGGGCTGCCCGGCCAGTACGGGCGGGTCGGGTCCAGCTCGGCGACGATGCGGGGCAGCACGTCGAGGTAGTAGCCACGCCCCCACGTACGGCCGGCGAGGGCTTCCTGCCAGTCCCAGTCGTGCCAGCCCCAGATGTTCTCGTTGTTGCCGGTCCAGAGCACCAGCGACGGATGCGGCGTCAGGCGGGTCACCTGCTCGGCGGCCTCGGCGGCGACCTCGGTGGCGAACGGCTCCTCCTCGGGGTACGCGGCGCAGGCGAAGAGGAAGTCCTGTTGGACGAGCAGGCCGCGTTCGTCGGCGAGGTCGTAGAAGTCCTCCGACTCGTACCGCCCGCCGCCCCAGACACGCAGCAGGTTGACGTTGGCGTCGGCGGCCTGGCCGAACCGCTCGGCGAGCCGTTCGCGGGTGATCCGGGTGGGGAACGCGTCGTCGGGGATCCAGTTGACGCCCCGGACGAAGACCGGCACGTCGTTGACGGAGAGCGCGAACGGGGTGCCGTGTTCGTCGGGGGTGGTGTCCAGCCGGACGGAGCGGAAGCCGATCCGCCGGGACCAGACGTCCACCGTGTCGCCGTCCGGCGCGTGCAGGGTCACCTCCAGTAGGTGACGGGCCGGTTCGCCGTACCCCCGTGGCCACCACAGCGCGGGTTCGCGGACGGCGAGGGTCAGCACGGCCGTGCGCTGCCCCGCCGGAACGACCGCCTCGGCGTGGGCGTCGGCGACGGCGGCGCGGACGGTCAGCGGGACGTCCGCGACGCGCTCGACCTCGACGTGCAGCTCGACCCGGCCGTCACGGCCGGCGAGCGTGACCAGCGGGCGGAGGGTGGCCAGCCGGGCGGTGGACCACGCGTGCAGGCCGATGTCCTGCCAGATGCCGGCGGTGACCAGCGTCGGTCCCCAGTCCCAGCCGAAGTTGCAGGCCATCTTGCGGACGAACTGGAAGGGCTCCGGGTACGCGTTGGGCCGGTCGCCGAGCCGGTCGCGCTGCGCCTCGGCGTAGCGGTACGCGGAGTCGAACGCGACGGTCAGCTCGTTGTCGCCGTCGCGCAGCAGTGGGCGGACGTCGAACCGGTGCCCGCGGTGCATGTTCTCGGTGCGGCCGACCTCGACACCGTTGACGCTGACGGCGGCGACGGTGTCCAGGCCGGCGCAGACCAGGTCGACCCGGTCGTGGTCGCCGGCCGGAGGGCGAAAGGTCGTCCGGTACGTCCAGTCGGTGCGGCCGATCCAGGCCAGGGACCGCTCGTTGTCGTCGAGGTACGGGTCGGGGATCAGCCCGGCATCGAGCAGGTCGGTGTGCACGCAACCGGGCACGGTCGCCGGTACGGTCCGGTCGACGATCTCCGAGGGCACGTCCACCCCGGATGTCGCCCGCAGGGTCCAGCCATCGTGCAGGGCCTGTCGGCTCACGATTCACCGCACCTTCGTGATCGAGACGTTAGCTGAACCGGATAAGCTCAGCCACCGTACGACCCGACCTCCGGGGTGTCAACGGCCGGTTGACGACCCCCTCAGCGGCAGAGGAGCACGCCGGTGAAGCGGCCGACCATCGCGGACGTCGCCCGACGCGCAGGGGTGTCCAAGGGTGCCGTCTCGTACGCGTTGAACGGGCAGCCCGGCGTCTCCGAGGTCACCCGGCAACGCATCCTCGCCATCGCCACCGAGATCGGGTTCAGTCCGAGCAGCGCGGCTCGGGCACTGTCCGCCGCCACGGCCGAGGCCGTCGGCCTGGCCCTGTGCCGGCCCGCACGGACACTGGGCATCGAGCCGTTCTTCATGGCGCTGATCAGTGGCGTGGAGGCCGAACTGTCGGCCCGCTCGTACGCGCTGACGTTGCAGGTGGTGGCCGATCACGACGCCGAAGTCGCCGTCTACCGGCGCTGGTGGGGTGAGCGCCGGGTGGACGGGGTCCTCGTCTGCGACCTGCGCACCGACGATCAGCGCATCCCGGCCCTGGAACAGCTACGCCTGCCGGCCGTGGTCATCGGCGGGCCGGACGGCACCGGGGAGCTGGCCAGCCTCTGGTCGGACGACGCGGCGGCGCTGACCGAGGCGGTGGAGTACCTCGTCGCGCTCGGGCACCGCCGGATCGCCTGGGTCGGTGGTCTGCCCGACCTGCGGCACACCGAGATCCGTACCGGCGCGTTCGCGGCGGTGTGCCGGCGTCTCGGCCTGGCCGACGCGGTCACCGTCTTCTCCGACTACACGGGCGAGGAGGGCGGGCGCGCCACCCGGCGACTGCTCAGCGCCACTCCCCGGCCGACCGCGGTCATCTACGACAACGACGTGATGGCCATCGCCGGGCTCTCGGTCGCCCAGGAGATGGGCCTGACCGTGCCGGGTGACCTGTCCATCGTGGCCTGGGACGACTCGCCCCTCTGCCGGCTGGTGCACCCGCCGCTGACGGCGTTGGGCCGGGACATCTCCGCGTACGGCGCGCACGCGGCCCGCCACCTGCTCGGCGTCATCGCCGGCGAGCCGGCGACGAGTGTACGGGACGAGACACCGCAGTTGACCCCGCGCGGCAGCACCGCACCGCCACGGCAGAGGTGAACCGGTTAATCACCGGTATGCCGAGGGAAACTCCTCGAAGTACGCCTCGACGCGCTCGGCGGTCGCCGGCCGCGACAGCGCGAAGCCCTGCCCGTAACGGCAGCCGGCCCGTTGCGCCCCCTCGACCTGGATCGGTGACTCCAACTCCTCGGCGACGATCTCCACGCCCAACCGCTCCCCGACGTTGACCACCACGTCGATCAGCGGCGGCTGCCCCGCCGGCTGTGCCCCCACCAGCTCCGGACCCACCTTCAGCAGGTCGATCGGCAGCCGGCGCAACTGGGCCAGCGAGGCGTGTTCGGCCCGGAAGTCGTCCAGCGCGGTGCGTACGCCCAGCAAGCGGAGACCCGCCAGCCGGGCCACCACCGTCGACAGGTCGGCGGCGACCCTCGGCTCGGACACCTCCACCACCAGGCGCTCCGGCGGCACCCCGTACGCGGCCAGGACCGCCGCGGCGCGCTGCACGAAGTCGGGCGTGGTCAGCTCCCGGGTGGTCACGTTGACGGCCATCCACAGCTCCCGGGAGCCCGCCGACCAGGCGGCCAACTGCCGGCAGGCCCGGTCCAGCACCCACCACTCCAACTCGCCGACCAGATCCAGATCCTCGGCCACCGGCAGCAGCTCGGCCGGGAGCACCGTGCCGAGCACCGGGCTGCGCCAGCGCAGCAGCGCCTCGGCGCCCACCGGCTGCCGGTCCGTCAGGTCGAGCACCGGCTGGTAGACCAGGTCCAGCTCGCCCCGGGCGACCGCGCCCGGCAGCTCACGTTCCAGGTCGAGTCGGCGGACCAACTGCTCCTCCAGGAACGCGTCGTACCACTCGACCCGGTCCCGGCCCAGTTGCACCGCCCGCCGCCGCGCCAGCTCGGCCTGCCGGAGCACGTCGGCCGGGCCCGCGCCACTCACCTCGGCCAGCCCGATGCTCGCCTGCACGCGCAGCACCGACCCGGCCAGCCGGTACGGCGAGGTGAGCGCGGTCAGCAGCCGGGTGCCCAACGCGTATGCCAGCACGGGCCCCGTGCCGGTGACCACCGCGAAGCCGGTGCCCGCGCAGCCGGTCACCAGGTCGCCGGGCGCGACGACTGCGCGGGCCCGCAGCACCGCCTCGGCGAGCGCGTCCTCGCGGGCCACCGGCCCCAGCCCCTCGGTGCCGTGCAGCTCCACCAGCAGCAGCGCACCAGCCGGCGCGGGCACGTCACCGATCGCGGCGAGGGCGGCGAGCAGGGCCGCATGGTCTCCCGGCCCGTCGCCGGCCGCGCCGGAACGGTGGTGTGCCGGCGACCAGGCGACACCCGTGTCGGGCCACGTCGCGCCGCCGTCGGTCGTGCCGGCGCGCCAGACACCGTCGACGCCGGACGTGGTGGTCACGGGAGCCCACGACTCCTCCGTCGCGGCCTTCCGGGGCGGTTGCGGCTCCCGGCGGCGGATCGGGTCGTCGGCGGCTCTGCGGTGTGCCGCGTGTCGCTCGGGGACGCCCGCGTCGCCGCCCCGCAGCAGCTCCCGCAGGACCAGAGGCGGCACCGCCGCCAGGGCGAGCAGCAGACTCGTCCGGTCCGGAGTACGACCGGAACCCAGGTGCAGGCCCGCCGCGAGCAGCAGCACCGACGCCGGGAGCACCGCCCGTGGCCAGGTCGTGGTGGGCGGACCGGCCGGCGGCGTCGCGCTGGCCGCCGCCACCGCTCGCGTCGCGCCGAGGGCGGTCAGCAGCATCCCGAGCACCAGAGGCGGCACCGCGAGAAGCGGCGCACGCCCGGTCGACGCCGCCGACAGGATCGCCAGCAACGCCAGCCCGACCAGGGTGAGCAGGACTCCTCCCCCGCAGATCGCGTCGCCCGAGCGCCGCCGGGGGCCGGTGAACGCGCTGAGCGCGGCGATGCCGAGCCCCGCCAGCACCAGCGCCGCGACCAGCCGGACCGGCGCTGGGAGGGTGGCGGCGGGCAGGAGCAGCCAGCCGGCCAGGGTCAGACCGACCGTCGGGCCGGTCGCGTCGACCAGCCCCCGCAGTCGGGCCGGCGCGGGCGTTCGTGCCGGGAGCCCGCGCAGCCCGGCCACGGCCAGGACCGCGACGATGAGCGACCCGAGCAGCGCGACCGCGCGATGGTGGGTGTCGACCAGCGGCAACGAGGCCGCGACCCAGCCGGCCGCCACCACGGCGGCGTCGAGCAGGATCGCCGACACCCGCCACGACGAGCCGGTGGACGGCGGGGCGGTGGGGCGGTGCGCGGCCAGCCGGGCAAGTCGTACCCCGGCGAGGGTGGCGCCCGCGCCACCGGCCAGCGCGATCACCACCGGGGTCGGGACCACCTCGGCGGCGCCGGCGAGGACGAGCAGCGCCACGGCCGTGGACACGGCGGCCTCCGGGGCCGCCCGGCGGGGGACGAGAAAACGGAACGGGTACGCGAGAAGCACGGCGGTCGCCTTCGTGAGGGGGCACGGGGCGGTGCGGGCGGTGCGGGCGGTGCTGCGGTGCTGCGGTGCGGTGCGGGCGGTGCTGCGGTGCGGTGCGGTGGGACGGCGGATGTTGCGAGTCCACTGCCCAACACTGGGAAACGACCGGCGACCGGATTGGTTACGCGTTGGTCATCGGCACGAAGCAGTGACTCGTGTCACTGTACGACGTGCGGACCCCGTGACACCGCCCGCCGTGACCCCTGCCGACCAAGGGTGGGATCATCGCAGGGTGAGTACGCCCGACACGGTCCGCTTCCGTTTCAACCAAGCCATCCTGGCCGCCGCGGTCATCGCCTTCATCGGCGCCCTGCCACTGGCGAACGCCCGGGCGTACCTGCTGCCGGTGCTGCTCGTCCCGCTCGGCGTCGGGGTGTGGGCGTGGCGGGCCGGCACCGACGCCGACTCTCGGGAGCTACGCCTGCGGGCGCTGTTCGGGCAACGCCGGATCGGCTGGGACCGGGTCGTCGAGTTGGCCACTGACGCGCGCGGGCGGGCCGTGGCCCGACTCGACGACGGCCAGCAGGTCGTCCTGCCGGCGGTACGCGGCACGGACCTGCCCCGCCTGGTCTCGGCCACCGGCCAGACCCTGCCGGACGCGACCGCCGGGACACCCGGCGCATAAGCTCGGCGCGTCCGCTGTCCGGGTTGATCCGGTAGCGCGTAACGGCTCGCCCACCGCCCGGCCGGCCACGGCCCGACCGCGACACCGCTCAGTAGCCGTCGACCACCGTGTTGATATTGACCCGTAAGGCAAATAGTTGATGGTCAGGAGGCGGCGTAGCGGACTTCGGGCTTGCGGAACAAGGATTTC
>NZ_JBNCKT010000093.1:0-22188 GCF_049841675.1 Micromonospora sp. DT4 | reverse complement strand
CCTGGTGCTGGCCGCCTGAGTCGGTCGCCGAGCCGTGGGGCGACCGTCGGGACGAGCTGTGCCCACGGCGGGCCGCGTCGTGGGGGCCGCCCGGCAGCGAGCCGGACGACCCCCACGACGTCTCGATCAGCGAACGTCCAGCAGGTCGACGATGAAGATCAGCGTCTCACCCGGCTTGATGACGCCGCCGGCGCCGCGGTCGCCGTACCCCAGGTGCGGCGGGATGGTCAGACGCCGTCGGCCGCCGACGCGCATCCCGACCACGCCCCGGTCCCAGCCGGCGATGACCTGACCGCCGCCGAGCGGGAACTCGAACGCTTCGCCCCGGTTCCAGGACGAGTCGAACTCGCCGCCGGTGGAGTGCGACACGCCCACGTAGTGGACGCTCACCAACTGGCCGGGCTCGGCCTGCGGGCCCTCGCCCACGGTGATGTCCTCGGTCACGAGGTCGGCCGGCGGCGCACCCTCGATCGGACCCACCTCGGGCTTGCCCGATCGGGCGCCTGCTGCCTGGTTCATGCGGGATCTCCTGCCGTGTTGCGGTGATGTGTCCGGTCACCGTCGATCCTGCCGGATCGCCGGCGGCCGATGGACGTCACACCCGCAAACACGCGTGACACACGCTGGCGGGCGTCACCCGTAGGTGACGCCCGCGTCGGAGGTTGTCACCGCAGCCAGGGTTGTCGAGGAACGCCCAGAGGAAGATCCAGCCGAGCGCCATCCGGGTGCCCGCCAGGACGTACCGGGCGGCCCTTTCTCGGGTGGTGCCGGCCGCCGGAGCGGTGGTCTCGGCGGTGGTCCGCTCGATCGTCGTGGTCATAGGTGTCCACGTCCCTTTTCAACCTCGCACCGCGCTTCCCGGTGGCACCTCCAGTGGCCGCCCTTGGCCGCCGTCGGCGGCAGGGCCCGACCGGAATGCACCGGCCCGGGACCTTGGTCCCCTGCCGACCCGGACCGCAGACCCTGACACCGGCGGCCGTCCGGCCGTGGCGTCCGGGATGCAGGTGCGAGAGGAGGCACGTGCACCTGGCCGGAGCGCCGACGGCGGATGGGCCGTTCGCATAGGCTCGGGGAGCGCCAGCCCACCGACAGCGGGCGGTGCGCCGTGGTCGATGCGGGGGGGGCACCGGTGGCGGATGCGACGGTCGCGGTGCCGCCGTGGGCGTGGGTGGCCGTCGGCGGGTTGCTCGCCGTGCTGCTCGCGGTCGACGTGGTGGCCCATCGCGACAACCACGTCATCGAGTTGCGCGAGGCGCTCTTCTGGAGCGCGGTCTGGGTCGGCGCTGGCCTGCTGTTCGGGTTGGTGGTCTGGTGGGGCCTGGGCGGCGACCCGGCCATCGCGTACTTCTCCGGCTATCTGCTGGAAAAGGCGCTCTCGGTGGACAACGTGTTCGTGTTCGCCCTGCTCTTCGGCTATTTCCGGGTGCCGCCGGGCTACCAGCACAAGGTGCTGTTCTGGGGTGTCGTCGGGGCGCTGACCTTCCGGCTGCTGTTCATCCTCGCGGGCGCCGAGTTGCTGGCCCGGCTCACCTGGGCCGGGTTCGTGCTCGGCGGGTTCCTGGTGTGGACCGGTTGGCGGCTGGCCGTACGCGGGAAGCCGGACGTCGACCCGGAGCGCAATCTGGCGGTGCGACTGTTCCGCCGGGTGGTGCCGACCGACGCCAGGTACCACGGTGACCGCTTCACCGCCCGGGTCGACGGGCGTCGCGTGGCCACCCTGCTGCTGGTGGCGCTGGTCGCCATCGAGGCCACCGACGTGGTCTTCGCCATCGACTCGGTGGCGGCGATCCTCGCCATCACCACCACCACGTTCCTGGTCTGGACGGCCACCGCGTTCGCCGTACTCGGGCTGCGGAGCCTCTACTTCTGCCTCGCCGGCCTGCTGCGGCACTTCGGTCACCTGCGCTACGGGCTGGCGCTGCTGCTGGCCTTCGCGGGGGTGAAGCTGATCCTGGCCGAGACGCCGGTGGGCAAACTGCCGGTGTGGTTGACGCTCGCCGTGGTGGTGCTGACCCTGGCGGTCTCCATCTCGTCGAGCGTCGTGACCGCCCGTCGGGCTGCGCGCTGACCCGGATCGGACGCTGGGCTCAGGGCCGGGCCGGTTCGATCCGGGCCGTCACGTCGAGGTGCGCCGGCCGGCAGCCGGCCGTCGCGGCGAACCGGCGCACCGCCGCGTGGACGTGCTCGCGGACCCCCGCGGCGCGGGCGTCGGCCGTCAGGTCCACGCGGATCCACACGTCGGGGCACGGCGGCGCGCCGGTGAGGACCACCCGGGCCCGTCGTACGCCGGGGCCGCCGACCAGGTCGCGTTCCAGAGCGCGGACGAGCACTGCGCTGTCCAGGCGGGTGCGGCCGGGTCGGCTTCCGGGTCGGCTCAGCATGCCCCGCACTGCGCGGTCGGGTCGCCCCACCGTCCGGCGTAGCAGGCACCCGCCGGCGACGGCGGCCAGCAGTCCGGTGACCGCTGCGGCCAGGGTGCTCCAGGGTGTCGCGAGCCGCCAGGCGTCCAGCAAACCCTTGGGGAGCAGGGCAGCGGCGGGGTCACCGCCGGGCAGCGCGCCGGAGCCGACCGCCAGCGCGGTCGCCCCGCCGACCACGAGCAGCAGCGCGATGATCGTCCACAGCAGGCGGTGCGCCGCATCGGTCATGCCGGCCGTCCACCGGGCAGCAGCCGGAGATCGACGCGGTCGGCGCGCGACGTGGCGAGCTGACGCAGTTCCTGGCACACGGCGAACTCGACCTCGGCGCGGGCCGCCGGGTCGCCGGTGGCACGCACCCGGGATCGCCACCGGTCGCCGTCGCGCCGGACCCGCACCCGGGTGCGGCGTACGCCCGGCACGGTGTCCGCCGCAGCGGTCAGCCGGCGCTCCACGCACCGCCGGTGCAGGTGCCAGCCGTCGCGCTCGTCGACCCGCAGCCGGACCGGCGTCCACCGTCGGAGCTGGGCGGCCAGGAAGACCAGGCCCAGTAGGACGGCCGCGCCGGCTGCGGCCCGCACCGACGTGCCGTGCCATCGGGCGGTGGTAAACGTGTCGTACCAGCCGGAGCGGCCGAGCAGCGGCGTCGGACGATCCAACGCGGCCAGCAGCGCCTGCGCGGCCAGCAGGACACCGCCGATGAGCAGGGCGACGGCCAGCAGCACCGAGGCCACCCGGTTGACCAGCGCGGTGCTCAGCTCCGGCCGGGCGCGTGGTGGCGGTGGCTCGGGGTCGGCGTCCGGGCCGGACGTCAGCAGGTCGCGCACGGTGATCGTCACCGTGGCGACGGTGCGGCCGGTACCGGCGAAGACCCGATCGGCGACCACCTGACGGACCGCGTCGGCGAGGTCGGGCACGCTGTGTCCGTAATCGGTGGTCAACTCCAGGTCGAGGCCCACGCACCGGTCGCCCAGGCGGACGGTGGCCGGGCGGACGTCGGCTACACCCGGCACCCGACCGGCCGCGTCGGCCGCGATCCGCCCGACCCGTGCTGCCGCGCCGGTACGGCGTTCCGGGCGCGCGGCGAGTGAGCCGAGGTGATGGCGCGACATGCTCTGACCTCCCAGCCGGCGCTGTGCGGGACCCCGCTAGATACACCCCGCCGGGCCGACTGGAACACGACCGAGATGTGATCTGGATCACAGGAGCTCGCTGGGTGCTGGCCTCAGCGTGGTGCGCGACCAGCTCTGGGGCATCTCCCCGGTCATCGACGCGGCGGCGCCCCGACGCCTGACGCCGCTCGTCCGCACCGGCGCCGATGCCCGACGCCGAGTACGCCATCGACTTCTGGCAGAGCGTCGGTCTGACCCCTCCGCACCGAGGCGGTGGTATACGACGTATTCACGGCCCCGTACCCGGATCGGGCCATCGCCGACCCGGCACTGGCCTGGACGTGCTGGCGCTGGGGCAACCAGGCGTGCGCCGCGCTCGGCTATCCGACGGTCGGCATGCAGCTGCTGCTGGCCGCGCTCCGCCGCGACGTGGGGGTGTTGCTGGTCAACCAGCCACTGCCCACCGGCGGTCGCGTCGCGGCTCCCCGGGTGTGCTGCTCGCCGCTGGCCTGGGCGGCGGCAGCGACCTGTCCCGGTGGGCCGCGTACTGGCCGGATGACATGGTCCACAACGTCGCGGCGGCCTGGCGACCGGCGACGCCCGGGAACTGCCGTCCGCCAACTCTGCCGGGGACGCCCGTCGTCGTCACGACGCCCTGCCGCCAGCGGCGCGGCAGCGGCGCTCCGGCTGCGGGGCGGGCCGCGCAGCCGGACCGGCTGGTCGACCGCCTAGACTCGGCGCGGTTCGACCGACCGGCGGATGGATCAGGCAGATGACGAGCAGCGACGACCGCGGCTGGCTGCGGGCGATGCCCGCCGATGGTGGACGCGACGCGCTGTTCGACCGTGCCGGCCACCGGGTGTACGGGACTCGTCGGCTCAGCGAGTTGGTGCAGGGGCGTCCGCCCGGTGTGACCGGCAGCCAGTGGGGCTCGGCCAGCCGGACGTCGTTCGACCTCGTGGTCTGCGCGCCCGACACGCAACGACCGGTGGTCGCCGTGACGATCGGACCGGTCCCGCTCCCCGGGTCGGCCGAGCAGCGCGCCGAGCGGCTCACGGACGCCGTGAGCGCGGCTGTCGGCCTGCCCGTGCTGCGCATCGGGTCGCCGACGCTGCGGGCCGCCGACCACGGCCGCCGCCTGATCGAGTACGTGCTCGACGCGCGCGCCTACGCGGCGGGCGGCACCGGGGACGAGGCCGCCCCGGTGGGTTTCCGCGACATCCTCGGGCGACTGCCGGACGGGCGGACCGGCCCGGTGAACGACCTCGGCGCGTTGGCGCGCACGGCGGCGGTCGAGGCGTACGTGGCCGGACGGCTGGCCGACCCGATCGTGCGGGGGCTCCACGTGCACTGGACCGAGGGCCCGGCGCAGGGGTGGAGCTGGGTCCAGCCGCGCCTGGACAGCTGCCTCGTCGAGCGGGTGTCGATCACCGCCCAGCGCTTTTCCTGCGGCGTCGACGCGGCCCGCCTGGCCGAGGACCTCGCGACCGTCGCGGTCGGCGAACGGCTGCGCGCCGCGCCGCCGGACAGCCCGGATCTGCTCGCGCGCGTGGACCTCACGGCGGAGATCGCCGCGCTGAGCCGCCGCCGCGACGAGTTGGTGGGTGGTTTCGCCTTCGACCACCTCTGCGCGGACTGACCGCACTTTCCCTGCTGAACCCCGCTCCGCCCCCGATCCGTTCGGGCGCGGAGCATTTTTCTGTGCGGCTGTTGAACCTTCCCCGTCGCCGTACCGTACTCCTGCGCGAATGAAGAGGATCTCCCCAACCGCGTCGACCGGGCGCGGGCGACGGTGCGGAAAGGGCATCGTCGACCATCGACACGTTACCGGGTAGGTCGCGGTGGCCGCCGCCGTGGCGTGCCATCTCACATCCGTCGGTCCGCCGAGGGCAGGAATCCACTACCGGATCGAGAAGGAGAGCAATTCGATGCGCAGGTCCACTCGGGCGCGCCGGTCACCCGGCATCGCGCGGAGCAAGCGTCTGCTGGCCGTCGTCGGCACGCTGGTGGTCTTCGGCGGAGTAGTCGCCGTCACCCAGATTTCGTCGGCCCAGGACCGGCGGACGAACAAGCCTCGACCCGCCTCCGGGCAGTGCGTGGAACCGAGCCCCGGCTCGACCGCGCCGAGCGGCACCTCGACCAGCCGTACGTGGCAGAACGGTCGCTGGGTGCGCAACCACTGGGGCGACGGTCAGGAGTCGGTGGCGGAGTGCGAGGACGGCAAGGACGGCACGGTGGGCACCGGCTCGGCCGTCGCCTGCCCGGATGTCGCGTCCAAGCTGCCGCAGGTGCCGGAGCGGGCGCGCGCCGAGGTCGACCGTAACCTCGCGCAGTTGCAGAGCCAGATCGCCGAGGCCGACCGCCGGCTCGCCGCCGAGGGCAACAAGGGGCAGGCGTTCATCAACAACGCGATCCTGCGGCCGCTGGCCGACAAGCGTAAGGCGGTACTGGACCGGATCACGACCGCCGTCGACCGGGTCGGGCCTCGCCCGCAGGGGCTGGCGCAGCTCGCCCAGTGCCAGGTGCAGCCGACCGGCAACAACGGTGGCGGTAAAAGCGGCGGCGGTAACAACAACGGTGGGAACACCGGCGGTGGGAACAACAATGGTGGGAACACCGGCGGTGGGAACACCGGCGGTGGCGGCAACAACGGTGGCGGTAACAGCGGCGGCAACGCTCCCGGCGCCGGCCTTGGCGTCCTGGCCAACAACTGCGACGAGAGCAAGTTGCAGCCGCACGACGGTTTCCAGAACGGCAACCGCTGTGTGAGCACCGAGTTCGGTGAGGTCGGCGCCGCCGCCAACAACCCGTCGCTGCTGATCACCCAGTTCCCGCAGCAGGTCGGCCGCAACCAGCCCTTCACCCTGCGGGTCAGCACCAAGAACCTGGTCCGGGACCGGTTCCTCGCGGCCGGTCAGGGTGGCTACTACGTGGAGAGCTCGCTGCTCAACGCCCAGGGCCTGGTCCGGGGTCACTTCCACACCGCCTGCCGGATGCTGGACAGCCTGACCGCGCCGCCCGAGCCGCAGGAGGTGCCGGCGTTCTTCGTCGCCACCGAGGACGGTCGCGGTGGCGCCCAGCCGGACGAGGTGACCATCCAGATCCCGGGTCTGCCGGAGTCGGGTACCGCGCAGTGCTCGGTCTGGGCCGGTGACGGCTCGCACCGCCTGCCCATGATGGAGCGGGCGAACCAGACCCCGGCGTTCGATTCGATCCGCATCAACGTCAACTGATCGGCGGTCGGCCATCCGGGCGGACAGCACCCGGGTGGCCGACCGCGCACACAGCGAAGGGGTCCCGCCGAAACGGCGGGACCCCTTCGCTGTGCCGCGTGTCAGCGGCTCTTGTACGCCTCGACGACCTCGACCGGGATCCGGCCCCGCTCGGAAATCTTGTAGCCGTTCTTGACGGCCCATTCCCGGATCGCCCGGTTTTGCTCGCGATCCATTCCCGCGCCGGTGGGTCGCCCCGGCCGCCGAACTGTCCGCGTGTTGTCCGCCGGGCCCCGACCGATCCGCCGACCCGCATTGATGTATGTGTCCAGCGCCTTACGCAGGACACCCGCATTCTCGTCCGAGACGTCGATGGTGTAGGCCACGCCGTCGAGACTGAACTCGACCGTCCGATCGGCCTTCCCGCCGTCGAGGTCGTCGGTCAGAACCGTGATTACTTTTCTCGCCATTGCTGATTACTCCCTGTGTGTGGCGGGATGTGTCCAAAGTCTGACCTACCAGCCGGGGAATCCGCAACAATATGCGTCCCATTCATTTCGGCGCGTCGCGATTGAGTGCGGCACAAAACAGCGAACGGGCCGGAATCGCAGGCGTGGGCGCGGCGTCGTAGCTGTTCAGCGTGAGTAGATGGGCGGCCGAATCGGTCTGACCTGTGGTTATGCGCTCATACGGTGGGTCGATCTTGACCCTGCAGCCGCTCCTGCCAGCTGTGGCCGTCCGCTCTGTAATGGTTTGACCAGATCGGCGAGAGTCTCGACAAGGCATGATCATGCCGTTGACGTTGGCTGAACACGTACGCGGCGTCAATCGGTGAGCAGGCCGGCGTGCCCGGCGACTGCCGCCGCCTCCGCCCGGTTGGAGACCCGCAGCTTGCGCAGCAGAGAGGCGGTCATTCGTTCCCCGTCCGTTCCGAGACGTGCAGTTCCTCGGCGATGTCGACGGTGCTGCGACCGGTGGCGATCGCCCGCGGAAGGCGGCGCTCCTCGCCATCGAGGTCGACGGACGCGACGCGGGCGGGTCCGAGCAGGGCACGCAGAAGCTCCGCCGGCAGGCCGCCCAGCAGTCATGGCGACCACCCGTACGCGGGGCGTGGTCCGCCGGATGGCGGCCACCGCCCGGATACCGCCGGCGGCACCCGGGCGGTCCGGGGGCTGCTGTCGCCGACCCGTCGACGGACGCTGGACAGTGGTCTGGGTCACACGCCGGAACAAGGGGAACGCTTTGTTACTTGAGTGAGACACGCTCAACTCAATGCGACAGCAGGTGTTCGATGGCAACTCTTCCGGTACTTCCCCTGACCGACGCCGTGCTGCTGCCCGGCATGGTCATCCCGGTGACCCTCGACCCGACCACCCAGGCCGCCATCGACGCGGCGCGGGCGACCGGTGACCGCAAACTGCTGGCCGTCCCGCGTATCGACGGCGAGTACGGCCCAGTCGGCGTGGTCGCCACCATCGAGAAGGTCGGCCGGCTCCCCGACGGTGAGCCCGCCGCGGTCGTCCGGGGCCTGTCCCGCGCGCGGATCGGCTCCGGCGTGCCCGGTCCCGGCGCCGCGCTCTGGGTGGAGGCGACCGAACTCGACGAACCCGCTCCCGCCGGCCGTGCCCGCGAACTCGCCCGTGAGTACCGCGCCCTGGTGACCTCCGTGCTTCAGCAGCGGGGCGCCTGGCAGGTCATCGACGCGGTGGAGCGGATGACCGACCTGTCCGAGCTGGCCGACTCGGCCGGCTACGCGCCCTGGTTGACCCTGGACCAGAAGACCGAGCTGCTCGCCGCGCCGGACGTCACCGCCCGACTGGAGCTGCTGGTTGGCTGGGTCAAGGCGTACCTGGCCGAGCAGGAGGTCACCGAGCAGATCAACAGCGACGTCCGCGAGGGCCTGGAGAAGTCGCAGCGGGAGTTCCTGCTGCGCCAGCAACTCGCCGCGATCCGCAAGGAGCTGGGCGAGGACGAGCCGGACGGCTCAGCCGACTACCGCTCCCGGTTGGAGAGCGCCGACCTGCCGGACAAGGTCCGCGAGGCGGCTGTGCGCGAGGTCGGCAAGCTGGAGCGCGCCAGTGACGCGTCCCCGGAGGCGGGCTGGATCCGCACCTGGCTGGACACCGTGCTGGAAATGCCGTGGGGTACGCGTACCCAGGACAACATCGACCTGGCCGCGGCCCGGGCGGTGCTCGACGCCGACCACGCCGGCCTCGCCGACGTGAAGGACCACATCCTGGAGTACCTGGCGGTGCGCAACCGTCGCGCCGAGCGCAACCTCGGCGTGGTCGGCGGTCGCGGCTCCGGCGCGGTGCTCGCCCTCGCCGGCCCTCCCGGAGTGGGCAAGACCAGCCTCGGTGAGTCCGTGGCGCGGGCGCTCGGGCGCAACTTCGTCCGGGTGTCGCTCGGCGGCGTCCGCGACGAGGCGGAGATCCGCGGTCACCGGCGCACCTACGTGGGCGCGCTGCCCGGCCGGATCGTCCGCGCGCTGCGTGAGGCCGGCTCGATGAACCCGGTCGTGCTCCTCGACGAGGTGGACAAGCTGGCCGCCGGCTACGCCGGTGACCCGGCCGCCGCCCTGCTGGAGGTGCTCGACCCGGCGCAGAACCACACCTTCCGGGACCACTACCTGGAGGTCGACCTGGACCTGTCCGACGTGCTCTTCCTGGCCACCGCCAACGTGGTGGAGTCCATCCCCGGCCCGCTGCTGGACCGGATGGAGCTGGTCACGCTGGACGGGTACACCGAGGACGAGAAGGTCGCCATCGCCCGCGACCACCTGCTGCCCCGGCAGCGGGAGCGGGCCGGTCTGACCGCAGACGAGGTCAGCGTCGCCGACGAGGCGCTCGCGCTGATCGCGGGGGAGTACACCCGTGAGGCGGGCGTTCGGCAGCTCGAACGGGCTCTGGCCAAGATCCTGCGCAAGGTGGCGGTGACGCTGGCGACCGATTCGTCGCCCGTACGCGTCGACACCGACAACCTGAGCGGTTACCTGGGGCGGCCGAAGTTCACCCCGGAGTCGGCCGAGCGGACGGCGGTTCCCGGTGTCGCCACCGGGCTCGCGGTGACCGGCGCTGGCGGTGACGTTCTCTTCATCGAGGCGACGAGCATGGAGGGCGAGCCGGGGCTGACCCTGACCGGCCAGCTCGGCGACGTGATGAAGGAGTCGGCGCACATCGCGCTGTCGTACCTGCGCTCCAACGGGCGTCGGCTCGGCATCGACCCGAACGCCCTGGCGGGACGCCGGATCCACCTGCACGTCCCGGCGGGTGCGGTGCCCAAGGATGGCCCCAGCGCCGGTATCACCATGGTCACGGCCCTGGCATCGCTGGTCACCGGCCGTCCGGTCCGCCCCGAGTTCGGGATGACCGGCGAGGTGACGCTCTCCGGTCGGGTGCTGCCGATCGGCGGGGTGAAGCAGAAGCTGCTCGCCGCGCACCGGGCCGGCCTCACCGAGGTGATCATCCCGGCGCGTAACGAGCCGGACCTGGACGACCTGCCGAGCGAGGTGCGTGCGGCGCTGACCGTGCACACCCTGGCCGACGTGGCCGACGTGCTCGCCCTGGCGCTGCGCCCGGCCGACGTCCAGGCGCTGGACGGACCGGCCCTCTTCACGGTCTGACGCTCCACATCGACGACCCCCGCCGTCCCCGTGACGGCGGGGGTCATCGATGTCCGTACTGTCTTGGCTGACGCGTTCGACACCCCTCCGCCGCGAGGCGGCGCCCCCGGAGGTAACCCCGTGAACCTGGTGCTCTGGATCATCCAGATCCTGCTCGCCGCCATCTTCGCCGGCGCTGGCCTGGCGAAGCTGACCCAACCCAAGCACAAGCTGCGCGACGTGATGCGGTGGGTGGACCCGGTCCCGCCGTCGCAGGTGAGGGCACTCGGCTTCGTCGAGGTGCTGGCCGCCGTCGGGCTCGTCCTGCCCCCGCTCACCGGCGTCGCCACCGTGCTCACTCCGTTGGCAGCCGTCGGGCTGGTCATCGTCATGATCGGCGGCACCCTCGTGCACCTGCATGACAGGAAGAAGCGCGACACGGCGGCCGAGCGTCGGACGGAGATCCAGGGCGCGATCACCTGCGCGGTGCTGCTCGTCCTCGCCGCCGTGGTGGCGTGGGGACGCTTCGGCCCGTACTCCTTCTGAGGCCGTCGCCGGCGACCGCCGTACCCGGTGGTCGCCGGCGGGCGCGCTCAGCGCTCGTCGCGTCCGCGGTCGCGGCGCACGGTGGCCTTGCGGCCCTTGATCGTGCTCTGGCGCAGCCCGGCGATCACCTCGTCGGCCACGCCCTGCGGCACCTCCACCAGGGAGAACCGGTCGGCGATCTCGATCGAGCCGATGTCCCGACCGCGGATGCCGGTCTCGCCGGTGATGGCGCCGACCAGGTCCTGGGGGCGTACCCCCGCGCGCCGGCCCAGGCCGACGAAGACCTGGACGGTGTTTCCACCGGCGGCGCGTGGCCGGCCCCCGCTCCGCCGATCGCCGCCCCGGCCGCCGAACTCCGCGCGACCCTCGCGCGGAGCGCGCACCGGGGCCTGCGGGATCTCCTCCTCGTCGTCGGAGCCCGGCGACGTCACCTCGTGGGCCAGCTTCACGGCGGCGAGCGCGACCTCCATCAGGTCGAACTCGTCGGTCAGCGTCTCCACGATCACCCGGAACGGGTCGAGGTCGTCCTCCAGCAGGCTCTCCCGCAGCGCCGCCTGGGTCAGCTCCAACCGCCGGGTACGCATGTCGGCCACGGTGGGGATCTTGTCGATGGTGATTCGCTGGCCGGTCACCCGCTCGATGGTCTTGAGCATCCGGTGCTCGCGCGGCTCGGCGAGGGTGATCGCCACGCCCTCGCGCCCGGCCCGGCCCACCCGACCGATCCGGTGCACGTACGACTCGGGCGCCGACGGCACGTCGTAGTTGACCACGTGGGTGAGCTGCTCGACGTCCAGCCCACGGGCCGCCACGTCGGTGGCCACCAGCAGGTCCGCCGTGCCGGCCCGCAGCCGGCCCATGACCCGGTCCCGCTGCTCCTGGCTCATCCCGCCGTGCAGCGCCTCGGAGCGGTAGCCCCGGCCGTTCATCGTCTCGGTGAGCCGGTCCACCTCCTCGCGGCTGCGGCAGAACACGATCGCCGCCGTGGGTGACTCCACGTCCAGGACCCGACCCAGCGCGGCCGGTTTGTGCGCGCGGGTCACGATGTACGCGCTCTGCCGGACCCGGGGCGCCTCGCCCGCCACCGGCTGCTCCCGACCGATCTCGATCCGGACCGGGTCGGTCAGGTGCTGACGGGCCATCCCGTCGATCCTCGACGGCATGGTGGCCGAGAAGAGCACCGTCTGACGCTGCGCAGGGGCGTGCTCCAGGATCGCCTCGATGTCCTCGGCGAAGCCCATGTCGAGCATCTCGTCGGCCTCGTCGAGCACCACCGTGGACAGGCCGCCGAGGCGCAGGGTGCCCCGCGCGATGTGGTCCAGAGCGCGCCCCGGGGTGGCCACCACCACGTCGACGCCGCTGTCGAGTGCCCGCAACTGCCGCCCGATCGGCTGCCCACCGTAGATCGGCAGCACCCGAGCGCCCAGGTCCTTGCCGTAGCGGTGGAACGCCTCGGACACCTGCACCGCCAACTCCCGGGTCGGCACCAGCACCAACGCCACCGGGTCTCCGCCCTCGCGGTGGGCGGGCATCCGGTGCAGCAGCGGCAGCGCGAACGCGGCCGTCTTACCGGTGCCGGTGGCGGCCTGCCCCAGCAGATCTTGGCCCTCGATCAGCGGTGGGATGGCCTCCCGCTGGATGGGGGTCGGCTCCTCGTAGCCGAGGGCGGACAGTGCGCCCAGCAGTTCGGCGCGCAGCCCCAGCTCGGTGAAGGCGTACACCTCTTCGGTGCCGGCGGGGGTGGCGTCAGTCGGTGCGTCGTGCTGTGCAGGTGCGGAACTCATGTGCCAAGCCTTTCATTCCGCCGTCCGGGCCGCTGCGCCGACCGGCACAACGCCACCGCGAGGGCTCAGGCGTCGGTGGTGTACGGCCGGGGCCGGTGACGCTCGACCGGGTCGTCGTCCTCGACGGCAGCGCCCCGCTGGTCTGGCTCGTGCGGCCCACGCCGGCGTTGACCGCGCTGCACGCCGCCGTCTGGGACGTCCTCGACCAGGCCGACGGACACCGCCCCTGGCACGCCCCGGCGGCGTGGGTGCCGCACCTCAGTCTGGCGCTGCGGTTCCGCGACGCGGACCTGCGGATGGCCCGCGCCGTGACCGGTGGGCAGCGTCCGACGGGCGCGTTCGTCGCCGCCCGCAGCTACGACGGCACGGACCGGACAGTCACCCCGCTCCGATGACGTCACCGGCGCTGTTGACGGCTCCTTCCCGCGACCGGTGGCTGCTGAGCGGTACGACCCGCCGAGGGTCGCACTGCTGAACTGCCACCGATCGCCGCGACTATTCCGCGTGCGGCCGCCGTACACCGGCTGACCGGCGAACGGCAGCTCGTAGCCGTACTCGACCTGCCGGGTGTTCCAGATCGCCACCTGGGTCAGCCGGGCGAACCGGTCGTCGTCGACGTAGGCGACCAGGCCGGCCTGCTGGTAGTTGCGGACCGTCTCCTCGCCCAGGTCCAGCGTCACCTTCGTCTCGACGACGTAGTCGCCGCTCGGGGCCTCGCGCAGCAGCATGCCTGCCGTGTTGCCGGTGCCGGTGCCGGTGCCGGTGCCGGTGCCGGTGCCGGTGCTGTACCAGCCGGGCGGGCCCGGGCTGACCGAGCTTGGTCGCGCCGGGGTGGCCCGGGTCAGCACCGGCTCTTTGCTGTTCCGGGCCGCGCTGGGTGCCGCGGTCGCCGCCGCCGAGGCGGTCCGCGCTGGAGGGGGCACCGCACCGGCGGAACTGCCGTCGTACGCCGAGGTGCAGGACCTGGTGCCGGCGGGCGGCGACTGACGGTCCCGCCGGCTTCCGGTGGTGGTCGCACCCGTTCGGGGGTAAATCGGAGGATTGTTCGGTCTGTGCCCGGTCCCGGTGATTACGGTGTGTTTCAGGGCGATTCACTCAGCGCCGTGACCGGAGAAGGGACCCCGTCATGCGAGTGCCCAGCCGTAGTCCGGGGCAGCGACCCGGCCCGCCCGTGTCACCCGCCGCACCAGCCCGCCGCCGGCCCTCCGGCACCGCCGCCCGTCGCCTCCCCAGCGCCGCCCCCGACCTCACCGCCTACCGGGCGGCCGTGGCCGACCTGCTGGTCGAGGTGGGTGCCCTGGCCGACGCCACGAGCACCCGGGCACGTCAGGTGCTCGTCGACGAGCGGCTGCGCGAACCGGCCCTGGCTGCCGTGCTCGACGCCACCCCGCAGGGCCTGCTCGGCGCGCGCGAGACACTGCTGCTCGAGATGGCCCGGTACCAGCCGAACGAGCGCACCTCGGCGCGCGACCTCACCGCGCTGGTCCGGATCTACCTGCTCTCCCGCATCGACGTGCTGTGGTGGCAGGACGCCCCCGTGTTCCACACCGCCGACCAGGTCAACGGCAGCGCAGAGCTCGTCGACCTGGAGTGGCTGCGCCGCCGTGACCTGCTGCGCTTCCGCTACCAGGAGCAACCCGCGACCGTCCTGGGGCGCGCCGCGCGCGGACTGCGTCGGCGGCTGCGCCCCGACGCGACCCCGCACACCGCCGGTCTGCTGTTCCGTCGAGGCCGCCGGGAGGTGGTCGCGCTGCTCAACGAGCTGGGTCGGGAGTTCGCCGCCGCCGCGCCGCCGGGCACCCCGCCGCTCTGGGTGACCAGTCTGGTACGCAGCACCGAGCACCAGTACCGCCTGCGCCGCCTGGGTTACGCCGCGATGCTGCCCAGTGGGCACTGCCTCGGCTACTCGGTCGACGTCGAGCTGACCTGGTTCGCGCGGTTCGGCGCACGGGACGCCCTCGCGGAGCTGCTGCTGGCCCGCCAGGAGGCCGGCGACCTGAACGTGATCGACGAGGGGCAGGCGTGGCACCTGTGCCTCGCGCCCACCGCCCGGGGCCGGCTGCGCCGGGCGTACGAGGCCGAGATGGGGGTCTGAGCCCGTGTGTGGCATCGCTCTGAGCCTCGGCCCCGAGGCCGACCCGGCCACCTTCCGGCGAATGCTCGCCGTCCTCGCCCCACGTGGCGAGGTCACCGAGACCCGCTGCGAGACGGGCCTGCTCGCCGGCACCCGCCGGCTGCGCGTCGTGGACCGCGACCGGGCCGTGCAGCCCTGGACGTCGACCGACGAGCGGTGGCTGCTCTGCTTCAACGGCGAGATCTTCAACCACCGGGAGCTGCGCGCACAGCTCACCCGGCTCGGGCAGGTGTTCCGCACCGACAGCGACACCGAGGTGCTGTTGGCGGCCTTCCAACAGTGGGGCGAGGCTGCGGTGACGCGGCTGCGCGGCGAGTACGCCTTCGCGGTCGTGGAGCGCGCCACCGGGCGGGCGTACCTGGCCCGCGACCCGCTCGGGGTGAAGCCGCTGTACTGGTCCCGGCAGCCCGGCTGCCTGCACCTCGCCTCCGAGGTCAAGGCGCTCGTCGGGCACCACGCCCCGATCACCGAGGTGCCTCCCGGGCACCACGGCTGGGCCGAACCGGACGGGCCGGTGCGGCTGCGCCCGTACGTCGACCTGCTCACCATCGGCGAGGGCCTGCCGGTCATCGACGACCCGGACGAGGCCACCCTGCTCGTCCGGGCCGCCCTGATCGACGCCATCCGGATGCGGGTGGAGACCGACCTGACCGTCGGCGTGGTCCTCTCCGGCGGGCTGGACAGCTCGTTGACGCTGCGGCAGGTACGCGACATCCACCCGGACTGCGTGGCGGTGACGGTCGGTGTGCCGGACAGCCCCGACGTCGCGTACGCCCGGCGGCTCGCCGCCGACCTCGACGTGCCGCACGTCGTGGTCGAGCTGCGCCCGCGCGACATCCGGCTGGCCGACGTACGCGAGGCGATCAGGATCTCCGAGCTGACCGAGTACGGCGACATCATCAACGCCGTCGTCTCGGTGCCGATCTTCCGGCGGCTGCGCGACCTGGGCGTGAAGGTGGTGCTCACCGGCGACGGCTCCGACGAGTTGTTCGGCGGGTACCCGATGTACCGCCAGGTCGACCCGATCGCGTCGCGTCGGCTGTTCCTGCACCGCATCCGCAACCTGTGCCGTACCGAGTTGCAGCGGGTCGACCGGACCGCCATGGGGCATGGGGTGGAGGCGCGGGTGCCGTTCCTCGACCTCAGCGTGGTGGAGTTGGCGATGCGTCTGCCGCTGGACCTGAAGGTGCGCGACGGCCAGGAGAAGTGGATCGTGCGGCGGGCGTTCGCCGACGTGCTGCCCGACTACGTCCTGCGGAGGCCGAAGCACCCCATGTCGTACTCCTCCGGTCTGCACGAGCGGGTGCGGCTCTACAAGCCGCTCTTCGCCCGGATGCACCGGTCGTTCGGCTACGACCTGCTGGAACCGGTCCGCCGTGACTTCGACACCGTGCTCAGCCGGTGCGGCAACGACCTGGACCGGGCCATCGCCGACGGGATGAACCGGCCCGACTACACCGTCCTGGAACACGCCCGCGACCTGGTCGGGGCCGCGAAGCGGAACGCCGCGCCGATGGTCCGCCGACTGGTCGGGCCCCGCCCGCCCCGCCGCTCACCGGCCCTCAGCTGACCAGCAGCAGCGCGCCGACGGCCGCGAGCGTGCCCACGACGGCGAGCAGGCTGCTGGTCAGCACGAACCGCTTCACCGGCACCGACACACCTGCCGCCCGGCACCGTTCGAACCACAGCAGGGTGGCCAGCGACGCCCAGGGGGTGGCCAGCGGGCCGACGTTCGTGCCGATCAGCAGGGCCAGCAGGCGGGTGTGGTCGGCGGTCGGCAGCACCGACTCGCCGGCCAGGTACGCCGGCAGGTTGTTCACCGCGTTGGCCAGCAGCGCTCCCGTGCCGCCGGCTCGCAGCGCGCCGGCCGCCCCACCGTCGACGCCGACCAGGCCGGCAACCAGATCATCGAGCCCGTGCCGGCCGAGGGTCTGCACCACCAGGAACAGGCCGACGACGAAGAGCAGCAGCCGTACGGGCACCAACCCGGGGCGCAGTGTCGAGGGGGAGCGGACCGCGAAGCCGACCAGCACCAGCGCGAGGGCGATGGTGGAGGCGAGCCCGATCTCCACTCCGGCGAGGATGCCGGCGACGAAGAGCAGGCAGCCGGCGAGCGCGGTGCGGTGCAGCACCGGGTCGGCCGGCAGGTGCGGGGCCGGCGGGACGAAGCGTCCGCCGTCCGGCCGTTCCCGCCGCCACCAGCCGTACCAGAGGAGCACCATCGTGGCCGCCACGGCCGCGAGCTGCGGCAGCGCCATGCGCTCGGCGTAGGCCAGGGGGGTGAGGCCGACCCGGCCGGCGGCCAGCAGGTTCGTCAGGTTCGACACGGGCAGCAGCAGGCTGGCGGTGTTCGCCAGCCAGACCGTGGTGACCGCGAGCGGCGCGGCCGGCACGCGCAGGCCGCGGGCCAGGGCAAGCAGCACCGGGGTGAGCAGCACGGCGGTGGTGTCGAGGTTGAGCACGAGGGTGGTCACCGTGGCGAGGCCGCCGCAGAGCAGGAACAGCGCGGCCCAACGGCCCCGGGAGGCGATGGCCAGCCGGCTGGCGAGCACGTCGAAGACGCCCGCGACGGCGGTAAGTTCGGCGAGCACGATCACGGTGCCGAGGAAGAGCAGCAGCGGCAGGATGCGGTGCAGGGTGGCCGTGGTCTCGGCGCGGGGCAGCAGCCCGGTCAGCGCGCAGACCGCGCCGGCCACCGCGAGGACGACGGCCACCAGGTCGAGTGGGTGGGGACGCCAGCGCGCGGTCGGCTCGGACGGGGCCGGCGGCGCGCCGGCGGCAGATTTCACAGGTGACCACGTTGGCACAGCGACCGGCCGGCGGGTCGCCAACCCCCACCCGGGTGACCGGCCCCACCGTGGCGTCACCCCACCCGTGGTCCGGGCTGGAACCCGAGGCGGTCAGATCGGGCCGACGTGGCCGGGCCCGGCCCCTCGACGAGAGGCCGGGCCCGGATCGCGCGTCGGGCCTACCAGCTCAGGTAACCGGGCTGGGTCTGCACGTTCAGCTCCTGGAACCGGGTCAGGTTCGCCGACCAGGTCCGCCAGTCGTTCAGCTCCAGGACGTCCAGGCCCTTCTGGATGTCGTTGGAGTAGATGTTGCCGTTGTAGTAGTACGTCGACCAGGCGCCGCCCGTGACGGCCTGGGTGTCGGACAGCGGGCCCCGCTCCCAGTAGGCGATCTCCTCGGGGTGGCGCGAGTCGGTGAAGTCCCAGACGGAGATGCCGCCCTGGTACCACGCCTGCACCACGATGTCCCGCCCGAGCACCGGGATCAGCGAGCCGTTGTGCGCCACGCAGTTCTCGGTCTCGGCGTTCGTCCGGGGGATCTTGTAGTAGCTGCGGAACGCCAGGGTCCGGGCGTCACCGCGGCCGGTGATGTCGTAGACGGCGTCCGCCCCCCGGTTGGGGCCGACGGTCTCGTTGCAGGTGGCCGCCCCGCCGCCGCCCAGCTCGTCGGTGAAGACGACCTTGGTGCCGGCGTTGTTGAAGGTGGCCGAGTGCCAGAAGGCGAAGTTGACCGTGTCGCGGACCTGTGTGATCACCCGGGGCGCTTCGCGGTTCTTGATGTCGAGCAGGACGCCGTCACCCATGCAGGCGCCGGCGGCGATGTCCTTCGACGGGTACGCGGTGATGTCGTGGCAGCCGGTAGTCGCCGAGCCGGTCTCGCTGCCCGGGAAACCGCCGTCCGGGAAGAGGTTCGGCGTCGAGATGACGGACGCCTCGGTCGGCTTCTTCACCGGCACCTTGACGATGGAGATGGAGTCGTGCGGCGGCTGGCAGTCGGGGAACTCGGCCCGCGGGCTGTACGACGAGACGTACAGGTAGACGTTCTTGCGGTCCTTGCCCGGCACCAGTGTGTGGGTGTGCGAGCCGCAGGCGGTCTCGACGGACTTGATGTAGCGCGGGTTGGCCTTGTCGCTGATGTCGAAGACCTTGATGCCCTCCCACGACTCCTTCACCGACGCCGGCTGCGCCACGCTCGCGCACGAGTCGTCGCTGCGCGACGAGTCGGTGGAGACGAAGAGCAGGTTGCCGTAGACGGAGATGTCGTTCTGCGAGCCCGGGCAGTTGACCTGCGCGGTGATCGTGGGCGCGCTGGGCCGGGAGATGTCGTAGACGACGAACCCGTTGTAGTTGCCGGCGAAGGCGTACTTGCCCTGGAACGCCATGTCGCTGTTGAGCGAGGCCGTCGTGTCGAACGGCGCCTGCTTGGGGAGGTTGGCGATCTGCCGCAGGTTGGGGCTGCTGCGGATCTCGTCGACGCCCGGGATGTCGCTGGCGGCGGCGGCCGCTGGTGCCGCGGCCGGTGCTGCCTCCTGCGCGCTGCTCGGCGTCGCCACGGCGAGGCTGGTCAGCAGCAGGCCTGTTGCGGCCAAACTGACGATGCGGAGTTGTCGGAGCCGTGCGGTGGCCAACTTGATCATTGGCGGCGCCCTTCGAAAGGGGAGATGACGTTGTCGGTACCTTACCGAGCTTCGGAGATCATCGATGTGAACTGGGTCACATCTACGTCGACTCGTCAATGGATAGGATCGCTGCGACCTCGACCTTAGAGGGTGCGGCATGACTGTCCGACGTGGTCGGTTACTGGCCGTTGTCATAGCGGCGGCCATCATTGTGGTGCTGGGTGTGCTGGCGGTCCGCGCCGGCGGTGACCCCGGGCGGCCGGGCGCCGCACGCGGCTCGGCGTCACCCACGCCGACGACCGGCCCGACCGGTCCACCACCCCCGCCGGTGCTCGTGCCGGGCCGCCCGGGGGAGCCGGCCGTCGCCCGGTCCGCGCACGAGCTGCGCGACGACAGCCCACCCCGCTACAACGCCCTGGACACCGTCTACGTCCAGATGATGATCCCGCACCACCAGCAGGCGCTGGAAATGAGCACGCTGGCGAAGGACCACGCGGCCGATCCCCGGATCCGCTCCTACGCCGACCGGATCCGGGCCGGCCAGGGCCCGGAGATCAGCGTCCTGCGCGGCTGGCTCTCCACCCGCGGGCTGCCCGAGACGGCGCCCGACCACGACCACGCCGGTATGCGGGGCATGCAGTCCCCCGAGTCGATGCGGCGGCTGGCCGCCGCCCGGGGCGTCGAGTTCGACAGGCTCTTCATCGCGATGATGACCGACCATCACCAGGGCGCCGTCACCATGGCCACCGACCTGCTGTCGGTCGGCGTCGATGCGACCCTCAACGAGCTGGCCACCTCACTCGCCACCGAACAGGCCATCGAGATCACCCGCCTGCGCGAGCTGACCCCGCCCTGACCGTCGGCGACCCGTACGCTGGGTGACCGTGAGACGCACGCTGTTCGGTCGCCCCCTGCGCGGCGTCGCCTTCGACGTGGCGGTCTCCGGCGTGGTGGCGTTCGTCGGTGTCGCCTCGGCGGTGGGCCAGACCGGCGGTTGGGCCGCCACCGGCGTCGGCGTGGGCATGGCGGTGGCGCTGCTGTTCCGCCGCACCCACCCGGGGGCGGTGACCGTCGTCGTGGCGACGCTCGCCCTGGTCCAGTTGATCGCCCGGTGGGGTCCGCTCGCCTTCGACGTCGCCGTCCTCATCGCGCTCTACAGCGTCGTGAAGTACGGCAGGCGTCTGCGCGACGGCGTGCTGGCCGGCGCGGTCGCCGCCGTGGGCGTGCTGCTCGCCGCCGCGCAGACCCCCGGCGTCGTCGTGTGGTGGGTGACCGCGCTGTGGTACGCGCTGGTCACCGGCGCGGTCTGGCTCGTCGCGCTGAACGTACGGACCCGCCGCCTCTACGTGCTCAGCCTCGAGGAACGGGCCGCCACCCTGGAACGCGAGCGGGAGGCCGAGTCCCGGGCGGCGGTCGCCGAGGAGCGCACCCGGATCGCCCGCGAGTTGCACGACGTGGTGGCGCACAGCATGGCGGTGATGATCGTCCAGGCGGACGGAGCACGGTTCATGCTCGACCGTGACCCCGAGCAGGCCCGCACCGCCGTCAAGGTGGTCGCCGACACCGGCCGCTCCGCGCTGGAGGAGATGCGCCGGCTGGTCGGGGTCCTGCGCGACGCGGGCCCGTCCGGAGCGGGCGTGGTGGCCGCCGACCCGGAGCACCGCCGGCTGGCCCTGGCCGAGCTGCCGGACCTGCTGGCCCGCTTCCGCGACGCCGGGCTGCGCATCCGCGACGCCGCCACCGGTCAGCCGCCGGCCCTGCCCCCGGGCCTGGCACTGACCGTCTACCGCGTGGTGCAGGAGGCGCTGACGAACGCGCTCAAACACGCCGGCGTCGGGGCCACCGTCGACGTCACCCTGACGTACACCGCCGAGGCCGTCGTGGTCCGGGTCGTCGACGACGGCCGGGGCCGCCCGGTGGTCAGCCCGGCGCCGTCCGGCGGTCACGGTCTGCTCGGCATGCGCGAGCGGGTGGCGGTGTACGACGGCAGCCTCACCGCCGGCACCCAGCCGACCGGGGGTTGGCAGGTGGAGGTCCGGCTACCGCTACCGTCGCAACCCTCAGCGGAGGTGATCGCGGCATGACGGTCCGGGTGGTGATCGTGGACGACCAGGCGCTGGTGCGTGCCGGATTCCGGATGGTGCTGAGCTGCCAACCCGACCTGGAGGTGGTGGGGGAGGCCATCGACGGCGCCGACGCCCTGCGGGTGCTGGCCCGCACCGAGGCCGACGTGGTGGTGATGGACATCCGCATGCCCACCATGGACGGGGTGGAGGCGACCCGCCGGCTCTGCGCCGACCGGCCGTCGGGCCCGCCCCGGGTGCTGGTGCTGACCACCTTCGACACCGAGGCGGACGCGTTCGCCGCGCTGCAGGCCGGCGCGAGCGGCTTCCTGCTCAAGAACGTCCCGCCGGAGGAGCTGCTGGACGCGATCCGGGTGGTGGCGCGGGGCGACTCGGTGGTCGCCCCGTCGATCACGCGGCGGCTGCTGGACCGCTTCGCCGGCCAGCTCGGCGCCGGCCCGACCGTCGACCCCCGGGTGGCCCAGCTCACCGAGCGGGAGCGGGAGGTGCTGCTCCTGGTCGCGCAGGGCCTGTCCAACGCCGAGATCGCCGCCAAGGTGCACGTCGCCGAGGCCACGGTGAAGACCCACGTCGGGCGCATCCTGGCGAAGCTGCACCTGCGCGACCGGGTCCAGGCGGTCGTGCTGGCGTACGAGAGCGGACTGGTCACGCCCGGCCGGTGACCCCCGTACGACCCGGGTCGTACGGCCGGCGGGCCGAGCGCTACCTCGGACGTACGCGGGTCTCGGCCGTCTCCGTCTCGCGGTCCTCGGGCGGACATCCGCCGGCCGGTCCCGCCGACTTCCCCGGCGGCGGGACCGGCCAGCGGTGCCGGGCCTAGCCCGAGTTTCCTAGATAAGTTGATCTTGAGGGGATGCGGGGTTCGGCGACATGAGGGTTGAGCTGCACGGATC